>NZ_JBGONH010000069.1:0-20642 GCF_041439075.1 Vibrio sp. FF145 | reverse complement strand
TCACTTACTACCGTTTTTGTTTTAAGTTCCCGCTAATCCGCGATGAACCAAAAAAGAGCCCGAAGGCCCTTTGGTTCACTGCTTTTTCTCTTATTATTCTTTGGCTAAGCGCTCTCTATACAAACGCTATAATTAGCGACGTAACAGCGCTCTCTGAATCGCCTAAGCGTCGCTGTCCATGCAGTTAGCGTAATAAGTTACCGTTGCAGGCCAATCGCTGAATACGCCCATCACACCAACATCTTGTGCCAACACATCAAGCATTTTCATCATATCGCCATCATTGTTGATGCCATCTTTCACGCTCTTGTAATACCAACCACCGCCTTGCGCTAGCGGGCCAGAACGTTCCAGTGTCCATGCGATAATGTCGAGGTCTGCATCCTTAGCCAGTTTCGCGTAGTTAGACGCCACTAATTCGTTGTTCTTATCAAGTTCAACCAAAGCAAACAGAGGTGGTGCGATGATATTCACGCCCGCATCGTGTAGCTCCTTCATGTTTTCAACAGACGCGACAAAGTCCGCTTGCTCATAGACACGATCGTCAAGGTAAACGGCTTGCTTACCGAACTTAGGTGTCTCATTGACCCAATACTTAACATCATCCAAGTTGAATGACTGTAGGTAAGTCTCTGAAGGCTCAAAGCCCGCCTCTTTCAGTTCATCCACCAGCTTCTGCGCGTACATCTCTTGGCTAAAGCCATTGAAAGGCATTTCAACCGCCGCCGATTTCAGCTCAGGAGTCACCTTCACGCCGTGCTCTTTAAACAATGCCGCACTTTCGGCGTGTGTCATCAGTGTGCCACTTTGGCTGTAAAGATCGGTTCTCCAACCAGGAGTGCCATTCATGTACTCTTCGACCGTGGTTGCTTTTGGATTCGCACCATCCATTTTCCCTTTCAGAGTCTTAAACTCCGCTAGCGTGAAATCAGAGGTACGACACTCAACCTGGGCATCTTCGCCTGTCGCTGGGTTAGCCGGCGTGAACGGTGTTGAACACTTCTTAGCGAGATCGGGATGCGCCAAAACATCGGTTGTGGTGTGCAGATCACTTTGAGAGTGACGACATACCAACGCCTTGTCTTTAGTGAAAGTCACATCACATTCCACGACACCCGCGCCCATTTGAATCGCGGCTAAGTAGGATTCCTTGGTGTGCTCAGGAAACTGCATCGCAGCTCCGCGATGTCCAATAGAAAAATCACTACGATGAAAAGGTCCTTCACTGCAACTCAACAGTTTGGTTTTCAAAGGGCTCTCATCCATATTGTTCACTAAAAAGAGGGGACGAGGACCTAAGTCGGCTGATTCTACTGCGGCCCATGCCGTCATCGAGCTCACACCGAGTATCAGAGCAATCGAACCTTTCAGTATTTGCTTCATGTTTGTATCTCCTTGCAACAAGCAATTATTTTTCTAACTTCCTTTATTCGATCATTCGGTGTTGGATAGCTGTCATATATAGATAGCTGTCATATATATTTTGACTTAGCACCGAATAACCTCATGTGAACGTATGCCACAATGTAGTAATTGCATGCATTATGCCAAATGTTAAAGCCCTTTTATTACAATCACTTGAAACGGTTAACCATTCGACTAAAAGTTAATTGGGTCATTGTTGTCTTGTGCTTTTATTAAGCGAATGGATGAACCAGTTAGGCCTTGAAGCTCTCTTTATCCAATTGGTGTTTCTTCATTTTTCGATAAAGCGTTTTGCGTGGCAGGTTCAGCTTGCTTGAGACCTCATTGATATTGCCAGCGCTTTCAATAAGCGCCTCAGTCAGAACATTCCTTTCGTACTGTTCCATCTGTTTTTCAAAGGCGAAATCTTCTCCGGACGATTCACAAATCGGCGATTGAAGATCGAAACCATCACCAACAATACCAAGTACAAATCGGTCTGCGACATTGCGTAATTCACGCACGTTACCCGGCCATTCGTGTCGACATAGCTGCTGTATTTGTTCAGGGTAAATCGTTGACGGACGCGTCTTGTATTTATGACTCGCTTGAATCACAAAATGGCGGAATAACACCTGAATGTCTTCTTTGCGTTGACGCAATGCGGGAAGGTTTAAGCTAGCAATATTGAGGCGATAGAAGAGATCGGCTCTGAACTCCCCCGTTTCACTCAAGCTCGCAAGATCAGCTTTGCTGGCGGCTACCACCACAATATCGACCGGGATTAACTCGTTACCACCAACGCGCTCAATCATTCTTTCTTGAATGACGCGCAACAGTTTAATTTGCACCGCAATTGGCATGCTTTCGATTTCATCAAGGAACAGAGTTCCGCCATTGGCTTGTTCTATTTTTCCAATGCGCTTCTTGTTGGCATTGGTAAACGAACCCGCTTCATGGCCAAACAACTCACTCTCAATAATGCTTTCTGTCATGCCGCCACAGTTAATCGCAACAAAGGGCTTCGCCTTACGATGGCTAAATTGATGCAACGCGCGAGCAATCACCTCTTTGCCCGTTCCTGTTTCGCCGTTGATGATGGTATCAACACCAGTATGAGACAGGGCAAGCACTTGCTTACGTATCGTATCCATAGCTTTTGATTGGCCAATAACCACCGTTTCAATCGGTAACTCCGTTTCCTCATCGCCGCCTATAATTGCTGGGCAGTTGTGCTGAGATTGTGCCAACGCTAAGTCGAGCTTCTCTACCAGCTCACTGGCATTAAGTGGCTTTTCTAAAAAGTCGAAAGCCCCTAGCTTCATTGCCTCTATCGCCATGGGAATATCTCCATGGCCACTCATCAACAATACAGGGACGTTAGCGGCTCTATGTTGAATTGAACTCAGTAACGTAAGCCCATCCACCTGTGGCATTCGTACATCACACAATACAACCGACTGGCTGTTTGCTTTGAGCGATTTAAGGCCAAGGTTAGGGTCGGTAAAAGTGGTAACGCTAAACCCTTCTAGCTCCAACATCTCGCTCACGGCTTCAACAACATCGATTTCATCATCGATAAGAACTATGTGTTTTTCTGCAGTCATGAGGCTATGCCTTTTGGTAGAGTGACGATAAAAGTAGTGCCTTGATGTTCAACTGATTCCACGTGAATCGAGCCGCCAAAGTCTTTTATGATGTTGTATGCGATAGACAAACCGAGCCCAAGCCCCTTACCTGTTGTCTTGCGGGTATAAAATGGGTCAAACAGATGCGGAATATCCTCTTCAGGTATCCCTAACCCGTTGTCCATCACCAAAATCTGAATGGTATTCGAATGCTCTTGAGTAGAGATGCTGAGCTCTGGTTGCTCTCTGTGTTCGATGGCATCCAGAGCATTACTGATCAAATTCACCAGTACCTGTTCTAAGCGAATGTTGTTAGCTCGAACCATCTGGTCGCTTTGGGGGGAATACTGAATCGAGACCGTGCTCTGTCTGGTTTCAAACAGGTCAATCGCATCACCAATCACCTTATTCAATTCAACGTTATCAATCTTGCCATCACTCTTACGTGAGAAGGCCTTTAGGTGACGAGTAATCGCAGCCACTTTATCTAACAAGACCTCGATTTTTTTCAGATTCTCTTCTGCCCTGTCAGGCCTTTGCTTGCCTAACCATAATTGAGCACTTCTAACGTGACTGTTTACTGCGGTCAGAGGTTGATTGATCTCGTGCGTGATCCCAACACTGAGTTGCCCCAATGCAGCCAGTTTTCCTGCTTGGATTAGCTCGTCTTGAGTCACTCGTAGTTTGGCTTCGGCTAAGGTGCGTTCTTCAACCTCTGCCTCTAATTTTCGATTGGTTTGCTTAACGACTTTGGCCGTGGTCTGGAATACCTTTAGGTACTTGGCCATTTGCGTCACTTCGTCTTTGCCACGAATGGACACTTCGGTATCTAGATGACCGGTAGAAATCGCGAACATGTTGTCTTTGAGCTGTAAAAGCCTTTCTAAAATGCTCTTACGTACGTAGAACCACGAAATGGCAGCGGCAGCCAACACGCTAAACAGAGAAAGAAAAAGAGAGAGTTGTTGGTTCGATTGTAAAGACAACTGCGCCTGCTGAATCGACAGGTCAATATTGCTATTCACCTTGCTGGTGTTGCTTTCGATCTGCACGGTTAACTGATTCAAATGTTCACGGCTGTTTTGCAGGAAATATTGCTCTTGATAGAGATGATCGAGCGCTTTGTTTTTGAGTCCATACAAGCTGCTATCACTTGAGGCAAGGTTATAGATCACCGTGAGTTGATGATCTAATTCAGGAAAATCACTTCTTAAATCACCACTGACCCAGAGCTTCCACCACTCTTCACCTACCTGTTCCAAACGGTAACTGGTGTAATCCAACTCATTAAAGCTTGAGTCGTTATACAGCTTCTCTACCAAGCCTAATTGGTAATAAAGCAGAGACTTCAACTGGGTATATTGGATTTGATCTTTGGCTGACTCAGGCAAACTGTCGAGTGAATCACTGGCTTGCTGCAATAGAGGATAAAAGCCTTCAAGCAAGTTACGAAGTTCTTGATTGAGTTGTTCTGACTCAATCTCACTTTGATATAACAGGCTCAGACTATTATTAACTTGGGCGATAAGGTCTTTAAAATAGGCGTGATAATCAGGGAATTGAACCATAACGCTATTCATCACTGAAATGGCCTCTTCAATTTTAAGCATCGCCTGCTTACGTTCTAAATTAGATTCAGCGTCACTGAGCTGAGATGAGGTCGTGATAATCACACGCACCATGTCATTGAGGCGTGCAGCGTTATCTAAGGCGGGGATTTCACTCTCTTTTAATTCGACAAGGCGTTGGTTTAAATCGTCAAAGGTGAAGCTCGATACAACTGACAGAAAGATGGTGGTCATCGATAACATAGCCAATGCCAACACCAAGCGCAGTTCAATGCCTTTCCAACCAAACCACTTGCGACGCGGGATTTTGATCGAAAACGGGCGTTCAAAACTGTCTTTGTTTTCTATCACCTCGGAGACATGACTACTCACTCGCTCCACCTTCTCTCATCATAAAATCAACAGGATCCGTCAATGATTCAATCAGTTAGGTGGTTTACCTATTTAATCTTACATCTAATAGCTTTAGTAAAACTATTAAACGAAGAGTAATCATTAACATTTCACATAAGATATCATAACAATTATTTTATAAAGCTTGCATGGTCTGTTTTGCGATAATAGAAAGTGACCTCACCGACAGAAACGTGATTACTTTATCAATCCCTGTCGAAGGACATTTTAGTTTGAGCACTTCCAATAACGTCTGATCATTTATCATAGAGATTGATCGTATTGGGCTTATCATTCGCAAAACGGTCTTGAATCTAAACTTTCAGACAAATTAGCAATAATGGAAAATCATTGAGTCTCGCAGTGTAGGACACTACCTATGTCGAAATAGGATGGATGTATAAATAATGCAGAACAACCATGTCAGGTTAGAGAAGGTAGTGAGGTATTTAGAATCTCACCTTGATCAGCCTATGGTAATAGAAGAGCTATTATCAAAATTTTACTTCTCTAAATACCATTTTCATCACTTGTTCCGAGCCTATTATGGCGAGGGGGTATATGCGATGCGTAAGCGCCTGCTTTTAGAGAGGGCTGCTCGAAGTGTAGTTTATGGGGTTGAGAGCATGACTGAGATTGCTTTTTCTTGTGGCTATGAAAACCAAGCTTCTTTTAATAAGGCGATACGAAAGCAGTTCTCTTGTACACCATCATATATTCGTCATCAAAAAACAGTTCCTGCCTTTAAAAGGCAACAACTCACTAGTTTTGAGGACATAAAGATGAATATAAACGTTGTCGATTGCAAGTCTACGGAAGTCCTGTATTCCAGAGGTAGTGGCAAATACAGTGATGCTGCTGCAACCGCATGGGGGCAACTGATGCCATTTGTTTATTCTAATCGCTTAATTCAACCCGAGACAATAATGATAGGAATAAGCCATGACGACCCAAATATTACCCATGTAGATAATATACGCTACGACGCATGTGCAACGATCGTTACTGAAATGGAATTACCTGAAGGTATCGATCGCAAGACAATTTTGGGTGGCAAATATGCCAAGGCCTTGCACAAAGGTACTTACGAGAAACTCTCTGAAGCTTACAGCTATTTACTCTTAGAATGGCTACCAGACAGTGGGTTTGAACTGCGAGACCAACCATGCTTTGAGGTGTACCTGAATCGAGACCCAAGACGAACTAAACCTGAGAATTTGAAAACCGAAATCTATATTCCGATTAAGTAACTGAGAGAGCTTCCCTTGAGTCAGTTACGGCTGGCTCATTTTTGCCCCATTGTTGGTTAGACCTTTTACTCATTGACATCCTGTTTGTGGGCTTTTCCCCTATAAAAAGTTATCAATTCTTCCAATGCTGTTTGTTGTAAATCCCCGTGTTGTATTACGGGGGTAAATTCGACCTAACTATTAGCTATCGATTAACCTAATTAACGGACTACATGTAATAGGTCAATTTGAATTACGAGCTAAATCTATATGATTACATTGAGCTATTTATTGCTAACAATTGGGTTGAATGGCATTCTAAAGGTAGGATCATTGAGAAAGAAAAACGATGGAAATTACACCTATTTGTTACGCTGTTCGATGCTATTTAGAGCTCTACTATTTGACAAAGATACGCCCTGCTCCTGGCTGTTTATCTAACATCCTGACTCACTATTCAAATAAGGTCGGAGTAAATCAGTTTGTTGAATCGCAATTACAAAGAGGCTCACAATCAAAAGGGATAGTTTCGCGAAACAGTACGGTTATCATGAAAAACTGTAAAATAATAAACTGTGGTACAGCCGTAGAAATGGATTCAGCTTCCTCTGTCGATATGGATGGCCTTGCAGTCACAGATTGTAATATGGGGATTAAAGTAAATTGTTACGCTAATGAGGAAATAGCAATGCCACTTAATTTGAAAAATAGCACGTTTAAAGGTGTAGGTACCGTTGTTAGGGCACCAGAACAAATGATGGTTGATGTGGACAATTGTGATTTTGAAGATATTAAAATTGGCTTCGATTTCTACATTCCGGACGCGCACCTATCAAATTTAGGGTTGCCAGAAAATACTCCTCAAGAATTATTACTTGAAGTAGCGAAAATTGTACGCAGCCATACAACTGAAGATCGTCTAACTGTAGTAGATAAAATCTCTCAATCGGGTTTAATCAAATGGCTTAACATTACTTCTGGTATTGTTACTGTAGGAACTCCTATCATTGCAAATTTAATGACTTATTTTTCTTAATTTAATTCGTGATTTTGAAAAAAAATAGGCTCCATATGGAGCCTATTTCTATCCTTTCATTTTTGTGAGAACCCTTGCGACTCTAATCAAATACGTAGAAGTTTTGATTTCAATTTCTGACTGTATCTCTAGTAGTGCAATCCCTGCTAAAATTTGTTGCGGTCTCACCACTTGACCTGTTGGTAGTTCCATCTTGTCGTACAACATTTTGAACTGCTCCCACTCTTCACAGACACTGAATTCCAGACCTTTTGCCATTATCATAAGCCTTTGCATTCGGGGGGAATGGGGTTTCCCTTATCCCAACCTGTGACGGTTCTAACAGATTTAAAACACAGTTCGGCGACCTCTTCCTTGGTCATTTGGCACTCTAACTCTCGAAAAATGTAATTCTTACTCATTTCGCAACACTTTAATGATAAACCCTATAAATACAACGGGTTGTATCAATTATATAAGATGTGTACTATTAAACATAATGAGATAAAGTGCGCACTGTACAAAGGCGTATTAATTGGCAAACTTACATTATAAAAAGTTATGCATGAATCACTAATATTAGAATTCCTGAAGCTCATTTATGTCCAAAAGTTCGCGTGCCTACCTATAACCTGCATCATCAATACTGAACGCTAACTCACCTTAAAGAATGATCATCCCATCTCGATAAGTCAGTGCTGGCGAAACATCTTGCCCGAGTAACACAGGGCCATCGAGGTCGACAATCTCAGATTGAACCGCAATAGGCAGCGCCGCTCGCATCGCCAATGAGGTGCCTAGCATACAACCAGACATCAGAGTAAAGCCGAGCCTTTGAGCTTCATCTGCAAGAACTAATGCTTCAGTCAAACCACCGGTTTTATCGAGCTTGATGTTGACCATTTCATACTTGCCTAACAAAGATGAAAGTTGCGAAGTGGTATGACAGCTTTCATCAGCACACAGTGGGATCGGGTGATTGATGTGTGCCAATGACGCATCATGTTGTTGCGGCAAAGGTTGCTCGATCATCGCTATATCAAACTCAGTAAGTTGATTGAACAACTCTTCGAGATTCAATCCTGTCCATGCTTCATTCGCATCCAATACAATTTGAACATCTGCCGCGGCTTCTCGTACCGCGCGAACACGCTCTATCACTTGCTCTCCATCAAGCTTCACTTTTAAGAGTTTCGCTCCATTTGCGACATAGTCTCGAGCCTGAGTCGCCATCGCTTCTGGTGTGCCAATCGAGACTGTCATTGCAGTAACGATTTGAGCAGGTAGCTCAAACAAGCTATTTGGAAACATCTGGCCGTTCTGCTGCGCTTCGAAATCCCAAAGCGCACAATCGACCGCATTTCGCGCTGCCCCTCCGGTCAATAAAGACTGAAGATGATCTCTTAGCTCTGCCGGATCGGTAACGCCTCGTGCAAACATAGCTTCAAGTGCGCTAGACGCTTGTTGGATTTGCGCTAACACAGACTCCGATGACTCGCCGTATCGTGGGTAAGGGGTGCACTCTCCCTGAGCTTGTTTGCCACCATGTTCAATGTAAACACGAACAACGTGACACTCAGTTCGGCTGCCACGAGAGATGCGAAAAGGCGTTTGCATCGCGATAGTAATGGGTTCTGCTGTAATCTTCATAATTTCACTCGGTTGATGTTCGCTTTAACAAATGGAAACGTAGAAATGATGAAATCGTTAAAGTGAATGTCGCAAATGATCAGTAATATTTTGTACACCAAAACGTACTGGGTCCGTCACGGGTACTTGATAAAGTGTGGTCCATTCTTGGCACAATGTCTCAGCGTCTTCAATGCTGATTGCCGACGTGTTCAAGCAGATGCCAACCAATTTTACATCTGGATTCGTCAATCGCGCGGCTTGCAAGTTAGCTTCGATCGTCTGTTCAATCGTTGGTAATTGCGCATGAGGAAGGTTACGAATATGTGGTCGCCCTACTTCGTGACACAGCACCAAAGCATCCGCTTGTGCGCCATGTAAAAGACCCAAACTCACGCCTGCAAACGAAGGGTTGAATAAAGAACCTTGCCCTTCAATGATGTCCCAATCGTGGTCGGTAAAATCAGGGCTAATCGCTTCAACCGCGCCAGAAATAAAATCCGCAACCACAGCATCAATCGAAATACCGCTGCCTTCAATCAAGATACCCGTCTGCCCTGTCGCTTTGAACTGAGCGGATGTACCTGACTCTTTAAGGGACTTTTCAATCGCCAACGCCGAGAACATTTTTCCTACTGAGCAATCGGTTCCGACCGTAAGCAGGCGCTTACCTTGACGAGGCTTACCGTTACCAACATTAAGAACACCGTCAAAATGACGTACATCATGAAGCTTAGTCAATCCTTGTTGTCGCATGTCAGCAAGCGGTGAAAATTCACTCAGTCGTTGGTGCATGCCAGATGCAATCTCAAATCCCATTTCTGCAGCTTCCATTATGGTTGGCTGCCAAAAGTCAGGAATAACACCACCTGGGTTTGCTGTGCCAATCACTAGCGTTTTCGCGCCCTGTGCTTGCGCCTCTTGTAAGGTCATATCCGTTAAACCAAGTGAAACGGTAACGTCTGTTAAACGAAGCTGACCTAGGCAAATTTCTGGTCGCCATTGATGAATACCGCGAGCTGTTTTTGCGGCAAGTGGGTCAGTAACGTCCCCAAGAAAAAGAAGGTAAGGTTGAGCGATAGACATGAGTATTCCTAATTAATAAATCCTTGTATGGGTTTACTTTAATTAAGAACTTAGAAGCTGCCGAATACCTATTTATGACGAGCCTATAACCTTAAGTTATAGGGTGAGTGTGGCTCTTCAATGAAACGATAAATTGCTTAACGGAAATCGACTGAGGGGTGTGCTCTGCGCAAAGCATCGAGACCGAAAATTGGATATCCGGCTGCAGTGAAAGCACACAAACCGAGTCGTCATTTTGATATTGCTCTGCCGTCCACGGATCGACAATCGCAAAGCCTGCTTGGTGCTTCACCAATTCCGCCGCCGCGCTATATCCACGCACAGATATCGGATGGTGATAATGCTCATCTCGCGCAATAAGGCTTTGATGTAACAGGAGGCCTAATGGATCGCGGCTATCAAGCCCGATGATTGGCAAGGGATAATTGATCAGATCATCAAGGGTTAATTCCGTCGGTAACTGTTCAACTGTGTGGGAAGGAACCAGAACCTTGAGTGATTCAGTTAAGAGTGTTTCACTTAATATGGCAGGCGGTGTTTCGTCCCCAAATGCGATAGCAATATCAAGCTCATGCTTTAACAGCCCAGCACACAGTTCATCACGGTTTGCAGTCAGCAACTCAAAAGAGAGCTCTTGTTCGCGAGACATTTGGGCTATTACCGGTGTCAGCAATTTGGTCGCCAGTATCGGCGGCGCACCAATACGTAAATGCTGATGTCCTTGCTTAACCTTATTCGTCAAAGAACGAAATTGACCTAACTGCTGATACACCTTTTCCGCTTCAGGCAGCAAGGTTCTCGCTTCAACCGTAGGCACCAACCGACCTTTCACTCGCTCAAACAATCCAAAACCAAGTTGCTGCTCTGTGTGTGCCAGAATACGAGTCACATTAGGTTGTGACACATGCAGATTACGCGCAGCCCCAGATACGGTTCCGGTTTGCATAATGGCGTAAAAGACTTCCAACTGTCTTAGGTTCACATTGATGTCCTTATGGTTCGCGAAACAAATCTAGGGGTTGGCTTTTCTTGTATTAGCTAAGCTGTTTATCGGTCTAGCTGTTTAATTAGCTGTCTGTCTATTTATCTACTTGGCTATTTGGCTATTTGCGTGAGTTTATTTTAGTAACTCAGCTATCGTAGGTTGAAGAACCTCAGCCCAAGCTTGGTAAGCCTTCGCATTCAAATGCAAGTCATCACATGAGTATTCATTCGATAAAAGCTTGTTAGGTGACAATACAGAATTCACATCTAAGAACGCAATGCCTTGCTGAGAACAGTACTCGCTTATTTTGCTATTAAGCAGCTCCACCGATGGGTTCAAACCTTGCAGTTTAGAGCCAACATAAAGCGTTGATTGCACCAATATACGAATATCGTTTTCTTGCCACACTTCAAGCATATCAATGTAGTTCCGGTAGATATGTTCGACATCATTACCCTGAGCCAAATCGTTTATCCCTGCCATAAAGCACACCAGCTTTGGCTTCACATTCAACGTGGTATCAATACGGCGCAACATGCCAGTTGTGGTGTCACCCGCTAAGCCACGGTTGACCATCGAAACATCGCGAAAGATATCCGCCCAAGGTGCCCATTCGGTGATCGAATCACCAAACATCACTAGGTCTGCATTTGGGGAAAAATGGCGGTGATTGTCCGATGTCATGATGTAACGACTCATACTGTGGCCTCGTTGCTGAATCTCAGACTGAAGAGCAACTGCCTTGAGGATATCACTATCTGGCGTGGCGCTATCGAATTGAGCCAGCAACCCTTCGATGTGAGGCTTAAAAGGGCTAAGACGAGTGCTCAGTTGGTGGTGTTCTTTAAGGGAAGATAACCTCTCTAGTAATGCATACAGAGAGCGGTTTTGACCAACTTCTTGGAATAACTGATAGAGATCGAGGACAGGGTGTTGCTGCAGCGCGGCAAGTAATTGCTTGTCTTCCATGGTGTTATCTAACCCTTCAATTATCTAATGATGAACCCAAGATAATATCCGATTGCTTACGGGATAGATAACATTAGAAACAGAGAATGACTTAATCTCTACAAGGCTGGTTACATACCGCATAAAAATATCTTCCGGTACAAATCTCGTTCCGACTCAAAAATCAGCACTTCATCATAATATGTATAAGAAATTAGCCACATATTGTGACCTCAGTCTCTCAGCCTACCGTCTACTCCTATTGCCACTATTTAACGGAGGATTTATAGAATATCAGGATGGTGAATAATAGGTTAAATCATAATAATAAGGACCTTTACGTGAAACTTTCTCTATCCAATACCGCGTTGGCCGTTACCGCCATCCTACTTGCAGGTTGCCAATCTGCACCTGAATCAGTTCAAGAACCAACAGCATACCAATGCCAAACGAATACCAATGCCGACGTGAATGACTTGAGGATCTATCAAGTGATGGTCGAAAGCTTTGTCAGTGGCGATGACTCAATTGGTCATGGGACAGGCTACGGAACTAGTCACCATAACGGAGACATCCAAGGTATTATCGACTCACTTGATTACATTGAATCTCTTGGCATGAACGGCATTTGGCTAACCCCAATCTTTAATTCAGAGCCTATCGAAAACCAAGACCATTGGGCTGATAGACTGGATGCTACCGGTTATTTTGCCACCGATTATTTCAATATCGATCCGAGATTCGGCACGATGGAAGAAGCTAAAACCTTAGTTGAAGAAGCTCATGCTCGAGGGCTTTATGTCTTCTTTGATGGCGTATTTGGCCACCACAAAAAAAACGTAGTGCCGTCACCAACAGGTAAGCTGCCCCAAGGAGAGGATAATCCAGTCTCATATCCTGAGAGCCTAGCCTTCTATCAAGAAGTAGCCGAGTATTGGATCAAAGAGCTCAAAATTGATGGTTGGCGCTTAGATCAAGCTTATCAAGTGCCAAAAGAAGCTTGGAGTCAAATCAGAGAAACGGTAGACACCGCTTCTTCTCAAGTCGAATACGTAAACAGCGAAGGTAAAACCGTGAACCCTCTGGGTTATATGGTCGCGGAAATTTGGGCAGGTGAGAACCGCATTATTGAAACAGGCTACGGTTCAAATGAAGCACCGGCCTTATGTTCTGCGTTTGATTTCCCTATGCGCTACCGCCTGACGGAAACCTTTGCTGTAAACGAAGCTGGCGTGGGGAACAAAGGTGGAGAGTGGCTTGCAGAAGGCATGTCTTTACATTCGTTATACCCAGACCACGCAAAGCCAAATTTAATGATCGGTAACCATGACCTTGTGCGCTTTGGTGACTTATTACAGCGCGGTGATATCGCTTCTCCACAAGACAAAGAGTATTGGCAGCGCTATAAAGCGGCATTTTCATTCCAAGCAGCTTATACCGGCCCAATAACCACCTACTATGGGGACGAAATAGGCGATCAACTAGAAGGTTTTGCAGACAAAGTATGGACTGATGACTGTGCCATTAATGGTCTGTGTGATGATCACGTAGCCCGTACTAGCGGTAAAGTAGAAGGTGTCACAGCCCAACTCAATGCGCACGAAAAAGACTTAAAGCAATACGTGACAAACTTGATGAAACTGAGAGAAGCGCACCCCGCTCTATCACAAGGTAAACGTACAAACCTGATGGCCAATGATGTCGCCTATGTCGATCACAAAGCCTATGAAGGCGATGCTGTTGTCTACGCAGTGAACGTTACCAACAAAGAACAAACCATAAAACTAACCAAAGAAAAAGTCGGCTCCATAGCTGATCTGACGGATATTGAATCCAAGCAATCGATCTCAGCTATTGATGGCCACTACTCTATCGTTCTAAGCCCATTTGAAGCTCGTTTCTTGTCGATAACACAGCCAAGTGAAAAAGGGCCAATTGCGGCGATACTAGCGACAGGAAATGAAGTTGGACAAGGCTTCATGGCTCAATGTGACAATCCAACAATAAAAGCTGAAGGCCCTATTTCGAGCCCGCTTTATGTGGTTGGCAATTTTGCTGATTCAGGTTGGAAACACGTGGGTCAACGAGAGTTTGAATATAAAGGTGACAACACTTACCAAGTCGTCACCACTGAAAAACCGGGCAGTTATCGCATGCAATATGCATCCAAGGCTTGGTCACCTCAGTTCACAGCGGATGGGCTTAACCTAAAGTTAGGACAGCTTAACTCGTTAATTAAAGGTGGTTACGGTCAAGATACCGCTATCACTATTCGTAATGCTGGGCAGTATGTATGGAGCTTACAATTCGATGATGCGGGGCAACCATTAAAAATTATGGCTTCCAAATGTGCTGAATAGCCAAACCTAAGATCCGAGATCAACCAAGTAAAAACCCCTGATTCCTACGAATAAGGGGTTTTCTTTAATCTGCATTGGATATTAAGAGACCAGACACGATTAGAACGATATCTACCCCTGCTTCACTTGCAGGTGATTACGGTTATCGCGGCTTTTCTTGATCAGCTCGTTGCTCTCGTCCATTTCATCTGACTTAGCAAGGCGATCATAAAGTAGCACATTCACTGTTGCTGCTAGATTCATGCAACCAACAGTTGGTACATAAACAACATGGTCAGCTCGGTCAGCGACATCTTGAGAAATAGAACCATCTTCAGGGCCAAAGATATAGATAGCGTTCTCTGGGTGTTTAAAACGTGGCAGTGGTGTTGCACCTTCAGCCAACTCCACACATACGATCTTAGTTTCTGAATTAAGGTTATCTAAAAACGACTCGACACCATTAAGCGGGATAGTACGCGTTGCACTCTTGGTATCGGTGTGAAATTTTGCAGCCTTGTCGTAGCGTTGCCCTGTGTATTTAACTTCGTCGACTTGGTAGCAACCCGCCGCACGCATAACCGCGCCAACGTTTGTCGGGCTCTTTGGGTTAGTTAAACCAATAGTCACATGGCTTTTGTTCATGAATCTTTCTCACTTAACGAATAGACATAGCAGGGTGCTACAAAGCGTCGCATTCTACCAAAGCAGCGCCAAATTCAAAAGCATCGAAACGAACGGCTCTTTTTACAGATAAGTACTTAGTTGCACCACCTCTCACTTCAAAACCTAACCGCCATCATATTTATCAAACAAAAAGGTTTTAGGATAACAATTCAACAACAAGTCCGTTTACATTTCGAAACCACATTAATAATGTGTTGAAAATTGCCTGAGACAATCACATAGGAAGTGCTAATGACCCTCACCATCAAAAACCGCCTTTATATTCTCTCTTTTATCCCTTTGCTACTAATGGCAATTGGGATGATGAGCGTGACGTATATGAAGAGCACTGAGCTAACCGCACAACAAGTAGAATCGACGCGTAGCAATATGATGGCGATGAAAGAAAAGGAACTCAAAGCGTACCTGCAAATGGCTCAGTCTTCGATATCTCCTTTCTTAGAAAAAGGTGCCACGCTTGAAGAAGCATTACCCACATTAAAAACTCTAGAATATGGTGAATCTGGTTATATTTTTGGCTACAGCTCTAAGGGTGTAAGAATCGTCATCGGACAAGGTACCGATGGCATTGGTAAAAATTACTACGACCTTCAAGACAAACAAGGCAATTACCTAATCCAAGACCTGATTAAGAACTCAAAAATTGGGGAATTCACCACTTACTACTTTCCTAAGCCAGGTCAATCCATTGCGTTACCAAAACTCAGCTATTCAATCTTTATTCCACAATGGGATTTAATGCTTGGAACTGGGTTTTATACTGACGATATTGACGCCGTGATCAGCGACATGAAAGAGAGCTCGAATGCTGCACTACAAAGCTCACTGACTGCCATTGCAATTTTCTGTGGCTTGATTGCCTTAGTGGTAGCGGTTTTCGCTGTTGCAGTGAACCGTACCATCATGCAACCACTCGAGCAATTTGACCGTTCAATCAGTGCCTTTGCCAGTGGTGAGGCCGACCTAACGGCTCGAATGGAAACCTTCAAAGCGCCTGAGTTCGCCAAACTTAGTGAGAACTTTAATGCCTTTGTTGCTAGCCTACAGACCATCATTCGTAGCGTGAGCGATGTGGGTCAGCAAGTTGTATCAGAAACGAGCAGCATGTCTTCTCGCGCAGCTCAGGTCGACGAGATAGCGACA
Source organism: Vibrio sp. FF145 (assembly GCF_041439075.1). Classification (NCBI taxonomy): domain Bacteria; kingdom Pseudomonadati; phylum Pseudomonadota; class Gammaproteobacteria; order Vibrionales; family Vibrionaceae; genus Vibrio; species Vibrio sp. FF145. Next base: position 4,588 of record NZ_JBGONH010000069.1, on the reverse strand, counting down.
GGTCAACGTGAAGAGACAGAACAAGTAGCAACGGCGATGACCGAGATGACGACAACAGCGCAAGAGATCTCAAGCAACGCAAGCCAAGCGGCTGACTCAGCTAAACTTGCAGAGAACAATGCAAAAGAAGCTCAGCAAATTGTCAACGCTGCTGCTGGGTCCGTAGCAGACCTTGCAAGTGAAGTATCAGAAGCAAACACTGTGGTATCTCGCCTTGAAGGAGATGTACAGAACATTTCATCTTCACTGACTGTCATTCAAGACATCGCGGAACAGACCAACCTATTAGCACTAAATGCCGCGATTGAAGCCGCGCGAGCTGGTGATCAAGGCCGAGGTTTTGCGGTAGTTGCGGATGAAGTTCGTAAGCTTGCAAGCCGCACACAAGAGAGCACGGGCGACATTCACAAAATGATCCAACAGCTAAAATCCGCTTCAGATGCCGCGGTGAAAGCAATGGATTCGAGCCAAAGCAGAAGTGCTCAAACGGTAGAAGAAGCAAATGCAGCAGCTGCAGCACTTGCTAAAATTCAAGATTCGATTGATACCATCATGGACATGAACTCACTAATTGCGACGGCGACTGAACAACAGAATATTGTTGGCCAAGAGATATCTCAACGCATTGTTGTGATTTCAGACCAAAGTTCTCAATCGGCATCGCTAGCAAACCAAAACCGTACAGGTAGCCAAAACCTAAACAGCCGAGCAAACGAGTTGTACCACTTGGTTGATCGCTTCACGGTTTAATGTTTAATGCTTAATGCTTAATGCTTAATGCTTAATGCTTAATGCTTAATGCTTAATGCTTAGCAAGTAAAAGCTATAGAACATCAATAAAAATGGGCTTCAGAATCTTTGTTCTGAAGCCCATTTTCTTGTCCATTGTGTCTTGCCAGATAGAACTAGTCTAATTGCTCAGACAAGAAGTCGACTAACAAGCGAACCTTTGAAGACAAATTACGGTTCTGTGGGTAAAGCGCCCAAATCCCCTCTTTATCGTCTCGGTAATCAGATAACACCTCAACCAATTCGCCAGACTCAAGATCTTCACTCACGTAATATTCTGGCAGCTGCACTAGGCCAATGCTCTGTTTCGCTGCGTCTTGTAAGGCTAAGCCACTGTTACATTTAATGCGTCCATTAACCCGAACTGAGCGAGGTCGCCCATTTTCTTTAAAACGCCAATGCTCAAAGCCGCCGACTAAACATTGATGATTGCTCAACTCAGAGAGCGTATGCGGTTCACCGTAACGTTCAATGTATTCAGGGCTGGCGCACACGTAGAGTTGGCGTTGAGACAACTTCTTTGCCACAAGGCTCGAATCTTCTAAGCGACCAAGACGAATAGCGACATCGACACCCGAATCAATAAGGTCGAGCTTTTGATTGGTCAACATCAGCTCAAGTTCGACTTGTGGGTGGAGCTTTAAAAACTGATGAAGTATCGGGGCGAGTTGACGCTCACCATAAGTCACAGGTGCTGTTACTTTCAGCAAACCTTTCGGCGTGGATTGCATCTGCGTGACGGCTAACTCAGCAATTTCTAAACCCTCGACCAACAACTTACATTGCTGATAATAGAGTTGCCCAGCCTCTGTTAGAGAAACCTTACGAGTCGTTCGATTGAGTAGTTTTACTGCGAGGCGTTCCTCGAGATTTGCCACTCTACGACTGATTTGAGCCACTGACGTAGCGAGTTTCTGTGCGGCACCAGTAAAGCTTTCGCGCTCTGCCACTGCAACAAACTCACTTACCCCTTCCCAATTGGCCATGCCTCTACCCTATTTTGAACTATGGTTACCCATACAGTGTATTGAAGATATAGATCAGTGTCACCTAGCTTAATATACGCCGTGCACATACAAATGCCTTCATTGAAGCTAATATCGCATTCCCCACAAGGCTCCAACCGACCTATTCAACAAAGTTCGAACCGACCTCGTATTACAAATACTGTTATCAAAAAATACTCGCACCAAAAAAGAAAGCCCGCACTCATTGAGTACGGGCCTTATTATTGTCTATTACAGATGCGTGAGGGTTAAAACTAGAAACGATTAGCCACTCACTTTTGCCTGTTCAGTCTCAAAGATTACACTTCAAACTGAGAAACTAGGCTATCAAGTGCTTCACACTGTTCTGCTAGTGAGATGCATGCGTTCTCTGCATTGTTTGCCATCTCAACCATTTTCATGGTGCTTTCCGCGATACGTTGAACATTCTGGTTCACTTCTTCAGACACCTGAGACTGCTGAGAAGCCGCTGTTGCGATTTGCGTATTCATCTCATTCATCTTGCCGATTGAGTTACGAATCTCGCTCAATGATGAAGCTGCAGTGCCCGCTTGAACAATGGTTTTCTCGCCACTTGCCTTGCTTTCTGTCATCACGCCAACGGCATGTTTAGCGCCAACTTCTAAGCGTTCAATCATTGATTGGATTTCACCCGTACTGTCTTGAGTTTTGCTCGCAAGCGCACGGACCTCATCAGCAACTACCGCAAAACCACGACCTTGCTCACCAGCACGCGCTGCTTCAATCGCCGCATTCAATGCCAATAGATTGGTTTGCTCTGCAATGCCTTTGATCACGCCAAGAATAGAAGCAATGTTCTTCACATCAGTATCCAATTCCTGAACCACACCACCTGCATTCTCGATATCTTGCGCAAGGCGTTCAATTGAAGTTACGGTTAAGCCCAAAGTGCTGTCTGCTGATTCCACTTCATTGTTCGCAACGTTACTTGCGGTTGCCGCATCTAACGCGTTACCACTTACCGTTTCACTGGTCGCTTGCATTTCATGAACGGCAGCCGCGACTACTTCACTTTCTTTCTGTTGATTCGAAGAAAATTCAGCCACATTCTGCGTTATTGATTTGATGTTTTCCATCTCTGCACGTACGGCATTTGATGTCAGAATCACTTGTTCAACAGTGGTATGTATCTTACTAACAAACTTGTTAAACGCTGAACTTAAGCGAGCAATCTCGTCAGAACCTTCAACTTTCATTCGCTGAGCCAAGTTACCGTCACCCGATGCGATTTCATTCATCGCTTTCTCTACGCTCTGAATCGGCTGAACGATAAAACGGTTCGATAACCACATCGAAAACAAAGCCGCAAGTACCGCCACGGCCATACCTACTTCGATGATCAGCTTACTTTCTTCAATCGAGTCATTAGCTTGCTGGCGAAGCTCTTTTTGTTTGACTGCAATCAGCTCTCTAATATAGCCGAGTTGATCGTGAATGATCGAAAACTCAGCGTCTAACGCTGGCGAGTAATCGAGGTTATATTGAAGAGCATTGGCAGGGTCTGCAAACATTGGCTCATGCAGCGCTACCCACTTTTTCATCGCCTTAACCAATTTTGCTAGCTCGTCTTGAGAAGATGAGTCTAAGACACCTGCTGTATATAGGGTTTGAACACTTTCAAAGCGTGGGACGGCTTTGTAAGCGTTGTCTTTGAATTCGAATTGTTGATATTCAATTGCCTTTTGATCTTTCGCCAGCAACAGACCTTGGGCAGATGCAATGACTTGATAGATATCTCGATACCCATCTTCTAGGTTGTCGAGAACCGGTTGAACCACATTATTGAGCTCATGGTTAATCGCTGCTTGCGCGTTAGATTTAATCACGTTAAGCACAGTAACAGTTGAGAAAACAATCACGATAACCATTAGAGGGATCGCAATTTTACTCTTAATAGAAAGGTTTTTGATATTCATAGAGGGTTTATAACCACACATTAAATAGGGACGCGCGCATAATATACAGTATCGATAAAAAAGCCAGCTATAGTTTTGTGAATCTCATCGCATATAAAACTAGACGATGAAAACGAGTGCTTCGCATTTAACCAGACGTCAACCTGAAAAAGTTAAAGTGGACAATATTGAATTTATTTACCTTAGACATGTTCTATTACTGGAGAAGTCATCGAAATAACACCATAATATAGGGCTCTAAAATAAGTAGGTAAGAACATGAAAATTTGTGGTGTTGAAATCAAAGGTAACGATGCAGTCATCTGTCTTCTATCTCTATCAGACGGTGTATTTAACATTCCTGATTGCCGAGTTTCTAAAGTTGCTATTAGTGACGCAAACGACACACAGAATATGAAAGATTTTCAATTTTCTTTTGCAAAGTTAATGGAAGATTACCAAGTAGAAAAAGTGGTAATTCGTCAACGCCAAACTAAAGGCAAATTTGCTGGCGGTGGCTTCGGCTTCAAACTAGAAGCGGCAATTCAGTTGATCGACGGCCTAGACGTAACCGTTGTATCTCCGAATGAAATCAAAGAAAGCCTTAAGCGCAACCCTCTTATGATGAAGTTCAAAGAAACAGGCCTTAAGCAGTACCAAGAAGCACCGTTTACCACGGCTTACGCTTGTTTAATGCAGCGCTAATCAATAGTCGCTAGCCAATATTGATACAGAAAGAGCCTGAATATTCAGGCTCTTTCTGTTTCTAGCAATCTATTTCAAGTCGAGTTATACCAATCACAGTAAGTAAGTGATCAAAAATAGCGTAGGAAAAAAGCTTGAGAACAAGGCAGAATTTTTCGATAAGTAGTTATT
>NZ_JBGONH010000068.1:0-22703 GCF_041439075.1 Vibrio sp. FF145 | reverse complement strand
ATCAAAAATTCTAACGAAGTTATCGAGATTTTTAACAAGCTAGGGTGACCAGTTAGTTACTACGATTGGTGTAATTTTGGTAGACACATTACCTCTCTAATGCTGTTCGTCTACGGAACTTAATCAACTCAGGCTTTTTCACCACCAGATAAACAGCGGTCGCTGACAACGCGAAGCCTATTGCGCCATAAATGTCGAATGACTCTCCAAAAATGAGCCACGCTTGAATGGCAGTTGTGGGTGGAACGAGGTAAAACACCGATGCCACACTTGAAGAAGCGCCATGCTCTACCATGTAAAGCAGCAATAGAATAGCAATGCACGATAGAACAATCACTAGCCAAGCCAGAGTTAACGTGAACTCGATAGTCCAGTTCACCTGCATAGTTTCGTAACGCATTGCAAAAGGTAAGAACAATGCTGCTGCTGCCAAGTACTGCACCATCGCGCCACCGACCATATCTGTACCCTGGCAAAAGCGCTTCTGATACAAAGTACCGACCGTAATACCCACCAAAGAAACCAAACATAATAACGTTGCCAAACCTTTTTGGTCGTCTGACTGCCACTCAATATTGCCCATTAGCACCAAGCTAATACCCGCGAAACCAAGGGCTAAGCCTAGCCATTGTGCGAAGTTAAAACGCTGCGAGGTACAGCTGATCATTATCAATGCCGTCAGAATCGGTTGTAAGCCAACAAGCAGAGAACTCAACCCGGCGGGCATACCCATATCGATCGCGAGATAAGTGCCACCAAGGTAGAAGCCATGAATCAAAATGCCCACCACACAAGCGTGAAAAAATGCTCGACCACGAGGAATACGACGCTTAAGGATTGCAATCAAAACCAAGAATAGCGCCACGTTGGCTACCATCCTAAGTGAAAGTAACGTTGCTGGTTCAGCGTATTCAACACCAAGACGAGCGCCAACAAAGCCTGACGACCACAATAATACAAACACAAACGGAATCATTTTAATCAGCATTACAAACCTCTGGTCAACTCTTCATCAATGCTGTTACCTTAGTTGGGTACAGATAACTAATAAAGATACAGATATAACACTTTAAATGGTTACAGATTAAGTGTGAGTTACAAGGGGGAAACGTGGAAGCAGAACTCAGCGGCAATAAATATCTCGCGATAGAACAACACATTAAGGCTCAGATCGATAAAGGGCTCTTTCACCCAGACGACCGCTTGCCTTCCATTCGTCAACTCAGCGAACAACTCGGAGTGAGCAAAAACACCGTGATTCGCGCCTACCAAGAACTGGAAGCGACAGGCTGGGTTTATTCTGTGCCTAAATCAGGCTATCGTGTGAAAGCACCGAACACCACCATCTGGGATGCACCGAGCCAGCCTCAAAAAGTCGATCTGTTGTCGGTCACCAAATCTGTACTCTCCCGTCCGAAAGGTCGCTTGAAACTGCTTGCTGGTTCTGCACACCCGAACATTAATAACCCTGCCATTCGTAGCTTGTATGCCGAAATCGGTCGCCATAGCCGTTTGCAAACTCAACTTCCCGGTTATTACCAATTACCTCCCGGCGATGAGCAATTAGTAAAGCAGTTGTTAAAGATCACCCATGATCTAGGTGTACCTGCGGGATCGAAAGAGATTGCGATTACTCATGGTGCTCAACAGGCTATCAGTTTGGCTTTACGTGCGCTCACCAAGCCCGGCGACATCGTGGCGGTCGAGTCGCCCTGTTATTTCGGTAATCTACTTTTACTTGAATCACTTGGCTTGCAAGCCCTTGAAATACCAAGCAGCGTCAGCCACGGAATCGACATTCCTTCACTACAGAGTGCGTTGGACAAATGGGAAGTGAAAACCTTGCTACTAACGCCAAACTTTACCAATCCAACCGGTTCACGGATGCCATTGGCGAACCGAAAAGCATTACTGGAAATCACCGGATCTTTACCGATTATCGAAGACGATGTGTTCGGTAGCTTGGCATTCGACACACCCATTGCCAGCCTCAAAGAGCTTGATGACCAAGATCGAGTCATTTACGTCAACTCTTTGTCCAAGACCTTAGATTCTCGCTTGCGTATTGGCTGGTTACTGTCGGGGCGCTACCAACCTTTGGTCGAAAAGTACCTTTTATGCGACAACATGGGCAGCTCCAATTTAATGCAATCCGCGGTGGGTCAATTTCTCACTACCGGTAAATATCGCAGCCACTTATCCAAAATGAAGCGGCTCTACCAAACCAATCAAAAGCAATTTCAAAGCCTGTTAATACAAGCACTAGATAGCTATCCTCACCTTGTCGGGCAATACCACCTATCAAAACCGGAAGGCTCTTTTTTAAACTGGATAACGTTGCCAGAGTCGGTCGATAGTTATGCCGTCTACCAAGATTGTTTAAAGCACAAATTGGGAATATTACCTGGCACAGTATTTGGGACAAACGATCAATATAAACACTGCTTGCGCTTCACGGTAGCGAACATCGAAGAGAGTAAAGAGTGGAAAGAAGGGGTTGTGACACTAGCGAAAATAATCGCCAAACATACTTCTTTCTAATCGAATATTTCTGACTGCTAGATCATTCAACAATGAATAAACGTTAACTAAAACAACCAATACAATCACCAAGAAAATGCGTCAAGCGATCACAGATAATACTCCGAAATACCTTTGTAAGTTTTTTAGAAAAATTCAAAAATAATTAGGATTTAACCCCTAACTTTACTGAGTATTTTGTTAGTCTTGGAAACAATTATTTACAATCCAAACAAAAATTAATTGGATCGCTAGAGGTTGTTTTTTTGAATATGAAATTATTCGGCAGTTCCCTAATCCTTTCAGGAACTGCATTAGGGGCTGGCATGCTTGCTATTCCCATGGTGTTGGCCCAGTTTGGCTTCATGATCAGCTCAGTGCTGATGCTACTCATCTTTATCGGCACCACCTACTCTGCACTCCTACTGGCAGAAGCGTGTACCAAAACGAAAGACAACAGTGGCATGAGCAGTGTTGCTTACCTCACTCTGGGCAGCAAAGGTAAACACTTTATCGATGCACTCTTTTATCTGCTGCTGGTATGCATGCTGATCGCCTATATCTTGGGTGTTGGCGACATCATTCATAAGCTACTGCTCGACGTCGGCGTAGACATCTCTGCATCCGCTGCTTATACCGTTTTCAGCTTATTGATGGGTGTGATTGTAGTCGCGGGTAAGTCTTATATCGATAAATTAAACCGTGGTCTATTCATCATGATGGTGGTGATGCTGTTTATTGTAATTGCCTCTCTGTTTAGCAATATCCGTCTAGATTACCTAACTCAAACTAGCCAATACACGGCCAATGACGTGGTGCAGTACAGCGCGGTTATCTTTACCAGTTTTGCCTCTATGGTGGTGATCCCGTCACTGGTTATCTACAACCGCGAAGCGACTCAAAAGCAGATCCGCAATATGATTCTGTTAGGTTCAGTGATTCCGCTAGTGTGCTACCTCACTTGGTTGTTCGCGATTATCGGTAACCTTGGCACAGACGCGATCAGCCAGTTCCACAACATTTCAGAACTGATCTCTGCGTTTAGCGGACAATCTGCTTGGTTAAAAGTCGTGATTGCGCTGTTCTCAGCGCTGGCACTGGTGACCTCTTTCCTTGGTGTATCCATGGCGCTGTATGACCAAAACAAAGACGCAGTCACCAACAACAAAGCACTAGCTTATGCTCTGACCTTTGTATTGCCTTTGGTATTAGCAGAGCTGTTCGCAAGCCAGTTCGTGAGCATGCTGGACTATGCAGGCATGGTGTTGGTGTTCCTAGCTATCTGGGGACCACTCGCAATGGTAGTTAAAGTTCGTAGGCCTGACTTCCCTCACCTACAAACCGAAGGCAGCTACACAGCAGCCGGTGGCGATACGGCACTGATGGCAACATTCGGTTTTGGTGCGTTGATTTTCGTATCTTGGTTTATGGGATAAATCCCAATTGAATACACTATCTGCTGCCATTTAAACGACAGCAGATACAAAAAGCCCGTTAGTCTTACTCGAATTAGCGATCGCAACTAATTAACAGTAGGGCTAACGGGCTTTCTTATTTTCTGATTACCATAGCCAAAAACTAAAAGTGCTTACTTGGTCAAATTGCCAAGCAATTGCTCACACTGTGCTTTGAGTGATTTAAGCTCATCTTCATTCATCTGAGAGAGACAAAGCATTTCTACTGGCACAGTCTGCGCTTGCTCTTTTAGCTCTACCCCTGCAGGCGTCAGTGTAATAACTCGAACTCGTTCATCTTCAGCACTGCGAGTTCTAAGCACGTAACCTTTCGTTTCCAAACGCTTGAGTAAAGGCGTCAACGTACCTGAATCCAAATGCGTTTTTGCGCCTAGGGCTTTGACATTTATCTCTTTTTCTTCCCACAGCACCATCATCACAATGTACTGCAAGTAAGTAAGGTCAAGCGCTTTCAGTAAAGGTTGATACGCTCTACTCATTGCATTCGATGCACTATACAGCGCAAAACACACCTGATTATCCAGTTTTAGATAGTCATCTTGGTCGCTCATGATCACCTCACCAATAAATTAAATTGTGCACAATATACTTGCGCGCTCGAATTTTATCAATTAAGCTAGCTTTAAAATTAAGTTGCGCACAATCTAATTTTACACAATTCAAATAAGGACTAAGACAATGACAACACTCTACACAACTTCTGCTACAGCTACTGCAGGTCGTAACGGCCAAGTTTCTACTGATGACAATCTGCTTTCAGTAGCGTTGAGCTACCCTAAAGAGATGGGCGGAACAGGTGAAGCGACCAACCCTGAGCAACTGTTTGCTGCGGGCTACTCTGCGTGTTTCTCAAATGCTCTACTTCATGTAGCTAAAGAGATGAAAATCAAAATCGCATCGGCGCCAACGACTGCAACAGTCGGTATTGGACCAAATGAAAACGGTGGCTTTGCTTTAACTGTTGCTCTATCGATTGAACTGGATCTAGAGCAAGAACAAGCTGTGACGCTTGTGAAAACGGCGCACCAAGTTTGCCCTTACTCAAACGCGGTTCGTGGCAACATTGACGTGAAATTGTCGGTTAACGGACAAGCGCTTTAGCCGCTTCATCCCCCCCCAAAAAAAATAAAAATAAAAAGAAAAAGTACCCCGCTAAAAAAATGTCCCGCACTAGGCGGGACATTTTTTATATGAGATAGAAAGCTTCTAGCTCTGAGTTGCTAACTCTTAAACGTATTCGAGAGCTCTTTCAGCGATGTTGCCAACTCAGCCTGCTCTTTCGCTGTTGCAGCAATTTGCGTTGCGCCTGTCGTAGATTCTGTCGACTTCTGCTCTACCGCGACAACGTTCTGAGCAATATCTTGAGTCACTACTGCTTGCTCTTCAGTTGCGGTTGCGATCTGCTCTGCCATGCTGAATATTTCGCTCACAGCCCCTGAAATATCTTGCAGGGTCTGTTCTACTCCTCGTGAGTCTTCAACCGCTCTTGAAGACATCTTCTTGCTGTTATCAATCACATTGAACGCTGTTTGCACGTCAGATTGTAGCGAGTTAATGAAGCCTTCAATTTCCGAAGTGGACTGTTGCGTACGCTGAGCCAAAGTACGAACTTCATCGGCTACGACAGCAAAACCACGACCTTGTTCACCAGCTCGAGCGGCTTCAATCGCTGCATTTAACGCTAACAAATTGGTTTGTTCGGCAACTGATTTAATCACATCAATCACACTGTTAATATTGTTGCTGCTTTCGTGTAGATGAGTGATTTTTTCAGCGAGGCCGTTAATCTCAGAAGCCAAGGTTTCTATCGACTCATAAGATTGTTGAACCGTGCTTAAACCTTGCTGTGATTGTTCATCAGCGATCTTCGCTGAGCTTGCCGTTTGCTGTGTTTTAGTCGCGACTTCATTCACCGTCGCTGATAGCTCTTCTGTTGCTGTCGCAATCAAGCCAATCTGGTCTTGCTGTTCAACTAAGGTGCTTGAGTTGTATTGGCAAGTTTGCGCCGTCTCTTCTGCTGCTGAAGCAAGTGTCAGGCTAGATTGAGATAGGTTATCGATAACTTGAGAAAACTTCTCTAATGTTTCATTAAGCGACGATGAGATTTGACCCAGCTCACTATTACCTTCGTAAGTCGCACGAACGGTTAAGTCATTGTCATTTCGGACTTTAGAAAGCACTCGCGTTAGATCTTTAACTCGAGTCGTTAAATCAGTAATGGCTTTGAAGCTAACAAAAGTTGCGAACAAAGTGATCACAACAAACATCACAATGCTGCCCATCATTGCTGATTGAGCTTGCTGAGTTTTCTGATCCGTCAGTGTAATAAGAGACTCTGCTAACTGATTTTCAGTCTTCTTCAGCTGAACAATTCGTGCCGTCGATTGAGCAAACCAATAAACAGGATCGACATCAAAACCACTCATTTTCGATTCAGCCACATCACGAAGTTTTTCCACTTCAGCCACCGAGCGATCATTCAGTTGTTGTTTAAAGAAATCAACGTTATCTGGGTTACCAAAAACTTCAAAGTTCGCAAAATATGTATTTTGCTCGGTTACCAAAGAGATGAATTTAACCAGCATACCCGGGCCAAATTCATTTTTAGAAAAGGTGTTGTTGAGAACCGCACGTTCGATACCCGCACGCTCTTTGCCTTGTAGAAAGTTATAGTAGGCGATGGTTTCTGTCGTGATGGTGACATCAGTACTTAGCTCAGCAATTAATGCAGATACACTCAATAACTTAGCATTAAGTTTGGTGTAGTAACCTAATGCTTCAGAAAGCGGAATTGATTGAGAATCCACTCTATTGCGAATCGAAGTAATTTGGTTGAGGCTTTGGTTGATTTCAGTATTCAGACGCGTGATCTGCGATAAGCCGATTTCTTCAGACTGCCAGTACTCGGTTCTTTGATTGCGTTTGCTGTCTGCGTTAATTCTTTGTGCTTTTAGCTCGCTGCCAAACTTGTTTCCCTGTGACCCGATAAAACCAGCGGTCATACCACGCTCTTTCTGTAACTCGTGCACCAACTCACTGTACACAACCGACAAACGCGTAAGTTGGTTTAATGACGACATTTCACTGGTGGTTTCTACGCCTTTTGAAATGGCAGAAACACTAAGCCATAAAAACCCTAAGATCGGTAAGATAAGCAAAGCGATGATTTTTTGCTTAAATGACATATCGGTTAAATTCATTATTATTTCCCTAACAACTAACAAATCTTCTCAGTCATCGAATTTGGCTTCCTTCTAACGGGTGCGCCTTAATTGTGACTCTATAATTATTCAAGCTGACCCATGTAAACCATGACCTAACCACACAATTCAGCGCAGAGGACGTTAACATTTAACCTTATAAAATTCATTGATTTATGAATAAAACTGTTAACTATCTGACTTAACCAGACGAAAAATACGTGTAACAACAATTCTCTGACGCAGTGACTAAAAATTGACACACCTTGCATAATCATAAAGTGGTAGATCAGCACTCACTGTGTAACCCTTACCAAGCTGTTCACTCATGATCATCTATATATTCAGTCTCAAATATGTATACTGCCGAGCTTATTAAGTAGCAGCTCGCAGCAAATATGTGACAATAACTGAGAGATATTTTATGGATTGTCCCGCTTGCGAAGAGCAAATCGGTTGGGAATGGGTTGAAGAGGAAGCAATAGAACCGAATGAAGAATTCGATTGCCCAGAGTGCGAAGAAACGCTGATGTACACCATCGATGAAGGTACCTATTACGGCGCACAACATAAAACCGTCGAAGTTGTTGATGATTAGAGTTTTTTATTACCGATTAATGCTATCGATCTTTGCGAGATTGCCAGAGTAACCAGACACTCCTTTACTAGAACGAGTGTTCATCTTAAAATATTGAACATATGTTCAGATTAATGAAGTAGATGTTATGGCCAAGACAGCGAAGTTCGATAGACAAGACGTAGTAGATAAAGCGACTAACCTGTATTGGGAAAAGGGCTTTCACGCAACTTCTATGCGCAATCTACAGGACGTGATTGATATGCGTCCCGGCAGTATTTATGCGGCTTTTGGCAGCAAAGAAGGCTTGTTTAAAGAGACATTGGCTCGCTATACCGAACTCGGCATTCACAATTTGAACCGCTTTCGCAGCGAAACCGACTCTCCAATCAAAGCACTAGAAAACTTCGTAAAACGTGCCGTTGTCGAATCGAAAAAAAGCGCGCCTAACGGCATGTGTATGCTGGCTAAAACAGTAGCTGAACTGACGGATGAGCACGCTGAATTATTAGAAGAAGCCAAGAAATCACTCAAAATCATGGAAGGCGAGTTCGCCAAACTGATTGCCGAAGCGCAAGAACTTGGTGAGATCAGCAAAGAACGCGAACCTACTCAACTTGCTCGCCACGTTCAGGTTCAAATTGCAGGGCTACGCACTTATGCAAAAACCTGCGATGACATAGAACTACTCAACTCAATGGTTGAAGACATCTTCAAGTACCACCCTTTTTAAGAGCTGAACTTATCTGTAGCCATACAAAAAGACTCCACTGTTAGCTAAAGGCTAGAGCGGAGTCTTTTTAGTTTTGATCTAGTTAACTTTATAGATGATTAACTTATAGTTTAACGGTTATACCTTTCTCATAATCAACGCCTGCGCATTAAGCATCGCTTCCTTAGTGCTGACATCTAAGGTTTTCACGTTCGCAAAGCGTTCGATCTCTTTAATTGCCACATCATGAGCAAAAATCACCAACCTCGCCCGTTCAATATCTTTTTGTGTGATGCGATTGCCGATTCCGTTGGCACCCTGCGTTTCGACTTTAATCCGAACCCCAAGATGATGAGCCGCCTTTTCCAAAGACCTAGCCGCAAGAAACGTATGAGCAACACCAGATGGACAAGAAGTGATCGCCAATACATCCGCTTGCCCTTCTTCCGTTACCGAGCCACCCGTAAACTGATTAGAACTTGCTTCGCCTTCGACCACGTTCTTTTTCAGCAGTATCACAATCAGAGCCGTCGTTAGAGCACCTGCTAGTGTGCCGACGATATAGCCAATCTTGCCATCAACCACTGGCAATACAATCCAGCCGCCCCATGGTGCATGGTTGATGACATGGAACATAAAGCCAACCACGTTACCGACAATGCCACCAGCAACAACAGCGGGCAGAACACGTGCAGGGTCGGCGGCAGCAAAAGGAATCGCACCTTCACTGATGCCGATCATGCCCATAATACCCGCTGCTTTTCCGGCTTCACGTTCGTCTCGTTTGAATTTCTTAGGTGATATGAAAGTGGCAAGCGCCATACCTAATGGTGGGGTACAAATGGCAATACCGACGCCCCCCATCAGCCAAGGTTGAGTGTTCACCTGCGTTTGAGCAAACAGCGTCGCCACTTTGTTGATTGGGCCGCCCATATCAAAGGCCGTCATCGCCCCTAAAATACTGCCTAGCACCACTTTTCCTGAGCCTGCCATGCCAGTCAGCATTTGGTTCATCTCAAGCATCACATACGCGATAGGAGAGCCAATCACCCACATCACCGCCCCACAGGTTACAAAGGTGCCGACTAATGGATAGATGAAGATCGAACTCAGCGAGATCATACTGTCAGGGAGTTTGATCTTCTTAAGTAGATTCACCACAAAGCCAGCGAAGAATCCGACCACAATGGCACCAAGGAAACCGGTACTGTACTGATTCACTGCGAGCCAAGAACCAATCATGCCCGGAGCTAAGCCCGGTTTGTCGGCCATTGAATATGCAATGTAACCACCGAGCACAGCGGTAAACAGGGTTAGCCCCGCGATACCCATTTGTGCGATGTCAGCCAGAACACCGCTCTCAGGCACAGCGCCATGACCAGACATCATTACCGACAAAGACAAAAGTACCCCACCCGCGACCACGAATGGGATCATGTGTGACGTGCCGTACAACAAGTGTTCTTTAAGACGATTAAGAGATTGTGCCCAAGGGCTTAATGGTTCGCTGTAAACTTCATGATGACTAGAAGCGTAGCTATCGAAAGATTCAGAATTCGCTTCGAGAAACAGCTCTTGAGCTTCCTCGACCGACTCTACCGCCTTTAATTTTGTAACAAAACCATCTTCGATCAATCGAGTTGAGATCTGAGCCAGAACCTCAATATGATGATCATCGCTATTGTCTGGCGACGCGAGCATAAAAAACACATCCGACAGTTCGCCGCCGTCTGCGCCATAATCGATACCCGTTCGGCTAATACCTACCGCCACAGCAGGTTTAGCTACAGCAGTGCTTTTCGCGTGTGGAATCGCAATACCATCATCAAAGCCCGTATTGCCGATGGCCTCACGCTTCCAGATATCATCAAGGAATTCACTTTTATTGGAGAGCTTGCCCGCACGGTCAAGCAGTTCGACAAGCTCTTCAAATACCGCCTGTTTTGAGTCTGCCTTTAAATCCAGACAGATAATCTCCGGCTCTATAATGTCAGTGATGTCCATGTGCTGCCTCGTCCGAGTACCAATTTAAGTAAATGAGATAAAGAGGTTAATAATATGAAAAGACTAACGAGGCAAGGCCGCTCGATATATAGGACGAAAGGTGCATTAACTGGATAATTGTAACCAAGAAGCAAGAGTGTGACGTTCACCTTTGAATTAAAAACGGGAATCCATAAACTTCCTAGATTCAGATAGTCCCATCGATCCAAGTAAACTGTCGATCTAAGCACACCGAGAATAATAATGAGAATTGTAGCGGTAACTGCGTGCCCTACAGGCATTGCGCACACCTATATGGCAGCTGATGCACTAAATAAAACAGCCCCAAAATTCAATGTTTCAATCAAGGTTGAAACGCAAGGCGCTATGGGTATTGAAAACTTACTGACAGGCCAGGATATTACCCTCGCAGACAAAGTGTTGATCGTCTCTGATATCGACATCGAACAACCAAGCCGATTTGACCCCGCGAAAACCGTCTTCATTCCCATGGAAGAGGTGTTATTGAGTGTCGATAAAGTCTTTATCAAGCATTGTCGAACTTAAACCTTTCATGAATGAATATCAGATCACCTTCTTCGTTGACGATCCTGCCGCGAACTCACACGTCGCGCAGCCGTTGACTCGTTTAGCGAAGAAGTTCAAAAGCAACATCCGCATTATCAACATCACTCAAAATCGAACCGCTGATCTCTCCAAATCTGTCGCGATGTTACAAGTGGGTTTACTTCGTGGCGATTTATGCCAGATCACCGCAGTAGGTATTGATGCTGAACTCGCATGTTTTGTAATAAAAGACGTGATTGCTGAGCATTACGACATGGTTGGCTCACAAGTGAATCATGAGTTCTCTAACGATTTAATCCAGCGTATGCCGCAGATATGCCCGCCTTGTGACATCAAGTGGCACCACGCTAAAGCGCAAACTCAACTGACAAAATTTGAGTGCTTGAAAGGGCTCGCTCACCTCGTTTATCCAGAAGACCCAGATGAGCTGATTTTGGCTTTCATTAAGCGAGAAGAACGCTCTTCAACCTGCGTGTCACCAGGTATCGCACTGCCCCATGTGATGTTTGAATCTACTCAAGATCTCTCGATCGCGGTCATCGTCAGTGACAACCCGATTGACTGGGCATCTCAAATTGGCCAAGTACACGTAGCTATCGCTTTAGTACTGCCAACCAAGCCGCAACGTGAACACATTGTGGCGGCTACCAACCTAACTAGAAACCTACTTCACGATCAGGTCAACGAGCGTTTGCAAAAGACTCGAAGCAGTGTCGATTTACAAGCCTTGCTGATGTATATCTCATCTCGCCTGCTGTAAGGCTACTCACTCCAAAAGACGGCTCAACAACAAAATACGCTCCGACTTAAAAAGACGGCTTAACTAAATAGAACCACGATATTCAGTCGGCGTTCTACCGGTGCGATTCTTAAATACTCGACAGAAGTAGTTCACATCCTTAAAGCCGCAACGTAATGCCACTTCATTGAGCTTGAAATTGTACTTCTTGAGCATGAATTTGGCGCGGTCGACACGGACTCGGGTGATGTATTCTGCCAACGTCATGTGGCCTTGTTGACGGAACATTCGCGACAAGTGATTGGATGAAATACTAAAGCGTGAGGCAATGCTGTCTCGGGTGATCTGGCGGTGGAAGTTTTCTTGAATGTAGATACAAATCCCCTGATACACATCCTGTACTCGGCTATGAGATTTTTCGACGGGCGCTTCCAGCATGGTTTTACTGTATTGCAGTAGAGCTTGCAGCAATAACTCATCCATCGGCTGCTTGTTACTCTCTCTCGCTAACGAGCTGAGCGCCTCCAAAATGTTATCAATCGCAAACCCAGAACGAGTCTGAATACTGTGCTTTTGAATATCGTAAAAGCTCTCCTCGCCTTTGCGCTTACTCACCAAGCTTAAACCAAGCTGACGACGCCCAAACAACATGCTCAGCACAGAGCAATCAGTATCCCAATTCGGCTTATTCCAGCAGTTCGGTGGGATGAAAATCGCGTCTCCGGCTTTGGCGATAACGTTGGTTATTTTGCGATCATGACTCTCCATTTCATTAATATACTCTCCGTCTAGCACCAGCTCTAAACGTGGAAAGTTCACCTGATAACTGCATGCTGAAGGCGTGTGAAAATCTCCAGCAAACCAGATGTTATGAAACGGTTCTCGCTCATTTAATACAGACGAGATTAAGTCATGAAATATCATTATTCGAACTCTAATGGGCAGCAATAAGGCTACGGGAATAGATATACCCCTTAGTGAAACATAGCGCTATTGAGCAAAATCACAATTTGAGATCTAGGCTACAAAAATCCAGTCACGGAAATAAATTTCCAGTAACGAAACTGACCTAGAACGTTCCTGCTCTAATAAACAAATTCGCTGCATCCCTTATAAATAAAAGCCTCAACACATCTTAAACTCTGTCAACACCGCCCTTAAAACAGCCACTCGACTGATCAAAATCACACTCCACTTATAACGCAACAATCATCCAGTAAATGCGTTTTTTCTTCACTACAGAAGGTAAGCCGTAGATTCCAGAATACCCCTAACAAAATAAAAACAGAGTAGGGGTTCATTATGATCACGACATTGATCAATCAAGATTTGATTAAGCTTTCGCTTAGCGCTAATTCAAAAGAAGACGTATTTAAAGAGCTGATAGACGTGCTGTACGCACAAGGCAGAATCTCAGACAAAGCACAGTTTCTTGCCGACATTAAGGCGCGTGAAGAACAAGGTAATACAGGGTTTGAAGAGGGCATTGCCCTGCCACATGCGAAAAGCAGCGCGGTGATCAAACCTGCAGTTGTTATCGGCGTCCACAAGCAGGGTATCGAGTACGGCGCCGATGACGGTCAGCCATCAAAACTCTTCTTCATGATCGCGTCTCCAGATGGCGGCGATGATCACCACATCGAAGTATTGGCAGAGCTTTCTTCAAAACTGATTGAAGAAGGCTTTATCGAAAGCTTCATGAATGCTCAATCTGAACAAGAAGCATTAGAACTACTGCTTACCAAACCTGAGCCATCAGAAACTGAAACCAACGTTGAGAAACAAGGCTTCATCATTGGTGTCACTGGCTGCCCAGCAGGCGTTGCACACACTTATTTGGCAGCTGAAGCGCTAGAGAAAGGCGCAGCGGCTCTTGGCTACGACATCAAGGTCGAAACCAACGGCTCGATAGGCGTTAAAAACAGCCCAACTCAAGAAGAGATCGAACGCGCAGACGCGATTGTCGTCGCTTGTGACAAACAGGTCGACATGGCTCGCTTTGCCGGAAAACGCGTTATCAGCACCAACGTGAAAGCGCCAATCAAAGACGCGCAAGGCTTGATTAAGCAAGCACTCAACGCACCTAGCTACCAAGCTGAACAAGCACCTACCAACCAATCTGTTGCAGAAAAAGCCTCACAAGCGCGTTCAGACCTTTATCGTTACCTGATGAATGGCGTATCACACATGATCCCATTCGTAGTCACTGGCGGCCTATTGATTGCCCTAGCACTAGCCATTGGCGGTGAGCCAAGCGAGTCTGGCATGGCGATTCCTGCTGGCAGCATGTGGAACCAAATTCTAGAAGTCGGTGTGGTTGCCTTCACATTGATGATCCCAATCTTGGCTGGCTACATTGCTTACGCGATTGCTGACCGCCCAGCCCTAACCCCTGGCCTTATCGGTGGTTGGATTGCTAACAACGGCTCTTTCTACGGCGCTGACGCAGGCACAGGCTTCATCGGCGCAATCATTGCCGGTCTATTGGTGGGTTACTTCGTTAAATGGATCACCTCGTTCAACTACCACAAGTTCGTTCAACCGCTTGTGCCTATCATGATCGCTCCGATCACTGGTTCTCTATTCATCGCGGGTCTGTTCATCTTTGTTATCGGCGCGCCAATCGCTGGGCTGATGGATGCTCTTACTGCACTACTAACGAGCATGAGTACAGGCAACGTGGTTCTGCTTGGCATCGTACTGGGTGGTATGGCTGGTTTCGATATGGGCGGCCCATTCAACAAAGTAGCGTTCCTATTCTCAGTCGGCATGATTGCCAGCGGTCAAACTCAATTCATGGGTGCGATGGCGTGTGCAATTCCTGTGGCTCCACTGGGTATGGCCATCGCAACCAGACTTGGCCGCAAGTTCGACCTGTTCGAATCTTCTGAAATTGAAGCAGGTAAAGCAGCAGGCGCGATGGGCTTAGTGGGTATCTCTGAAGGTGCGATTCCTTTCGCAGCTCAAGATCCAATGTCGGTTATCCCTGCCAACGTACTTGGCTCAATGACAGCGGCTGTTATGGCGTTCTCATTTGGTATCACCAACAGCGTTGCGCACGGTGGTCCAGTAGTCGCTCTACTTGGCGCTATGAACTACCCAATGCTAGCACTGCTGTGCATGGCATCTGGCGCGGGCGTAACTGCGGTTACTTGTATCGCGCTTAAAAATCTACGTAAAGCCAAGTTAACAACAGCAGCGGCTTAAGCCATTTCAACTCCAATGGCTTGAGGCCTTCTACTCGCATTTCAATAAGTCGAGTAGAGCTCAAGCCATGTTTCCCTTCATGGTGATTTCGATGTCTGATTTTTCTTTAGCGAACGACTCGTTCGTACAACGCTTTTTCTACCCTATGACTAACGTGATTCAAAACTACGCATGGGGTAGCCCTTCTTCGTTTAGCCACCTGTTTGGTATTGATAACCAATCAGGTGAGCCACAAGCGGAGATCTGGATGGGCGCTCACCCGAATGGCTGCTCAATGGTGAACGACAACGGGCAGCAGACCACATTGTCTAGCTTGATTTCTAAGAACCTAAACCTGTTTCTAAGTGAGAAAGTCGCGAGCCGTTTTGGTGAACTTCCGTATCTGTTTAAGGTGTTAGCAGCAGAGAAAGCGCTGTCTGTTCAAGTACACCCGAACAAGCAACAAGCGGAATCTGGATATGCACTAGAAGAGCAACAAGGCATTCCAATGACAGCGGGTAACCGTAACTACAAGGATCCTAATCACAAGCCAGAACTGGTGTATGCATTAACCGACTACACCGCAATGAACGGTTTCAGGTCTATCAACGAGATCCTTGAGCACTTCCACTACCTCGATATTCCTGAGTTGCATTCGATGGTCAACGATCTCGAGGGCGACCAAACACCGAATGGCTTAGCCTGCTTCTTTGCAAGCTTGTTGTCTCTGGAAGGTGAGCAAAAAGGCATGGCGCTTACCATGTTGATCATGAAGGCCAAGCTTTCTGATAAACGTGTATTCCAATTGATTTCAGAACTGGAAGATCAATACCCAGGTGATGTCGGCCTGTTTGCTCCGCTGTTATTGAACGTGATTACCCTAAAGCCGGGGCAAGCCATGTATCTAGACGCTGAGACTCCCCATGCTTACATCAAGGGTACAGGCTTAGAGATCATGGCGAACTCAGACAATGTGCTGCGTGCCGGGTTAACGCCTAAGTACATGGACGTGAACGAACTGGTTTCTTGTACTCGATTTAATGAAAAGCCTGCGGATAGATTACTGCTCAGCCCGATAGAGCAAGGTGATGTGATGGAATACCAAATTCCGGTCGAAGATTTTAAGTTCTCTATCGTGCAAAACTCAAATCAGCGACAGATCACTACCGAAGGTGCCGAGATCCTATTGCCGCTTGACGAATCTATGGTACTCACTCACCAATGTGGCGAAACCTGCGTGATAGAGAAAGGCCAGTCGGTGTTCATTCCGGCTTACGCAGAGAGCTACAAACTCGATTGCGTTGGACGTGTCGCGCGAGCTTACAGCTAGCTCTACAAAGTAAATCTAGCTCTCCCGAGTAAATACAAACACTGATCATGCCCTGCTTTGCGGGGCATTTTTGTTTCTGACGAAGCTTATTAGCGTGTCAAAAACATAATCAAGATGCCATCAAATATGACCCATCTCACACTGCATTAATGATGCAAATCACACTTAATTTTGCTGGATACAAATGTACAGTGAAGGGCTTTTATTTGCTATTTCGCGAATCGGGTTAATCCATTAATTTTAATTCAAGAACTTCAATAGTGAATGAGTTAATAAATGATCACACAGCTAACCAACGTCAACTTAATTAATAACAACCTTCAAGCGAATAATAAAAAAGAACTGTTTGAAGAATTGGCAGGCATGTTATTTGAAAACAACCGAATCAGTAATAAAGAAGCCTTCTTGGCAGACATCGAAATTCGTGAATCTCAAAGCATCACTTCTATGGACGGCATCGCTTACCCACACTCAAAAAGCAAGGCTGTCACTGAGCCGGCAATCGCTGTCGGTGTTAAGCGCAAAGGCATTGAGTATGGCGATGAAGACGGCATTAACCCAACCGTGTTTTTTATGATTGCCTCACCCGACAACGGTGCTGATCATCATATTTATGTACTACAAGAACTGTTTGGAAAATTCAGCGATGAATTTATTCAAGATATACATAACGCAAAAGACGAACAACAAATCCTTAATATTTTAATTAATTCATAAGGCGTAGAAAATCATGAGCACCCTAACAACTCAAGCTACGAATACCAGTAGTAACTCTAATAACAAAAACAGTAGTAGCGACTTTAAAAAAATCCTTAGCACCATGAAAGGCCACCTGCTTTTCGGAACCTCACACATGCTGCCTTTCATCGTAGCCGGTGGTGTTCTATTGGCTTTAGCGGTAATGGCATCAGGCAAAGGTGCTGTACCTGCAGACGGCCTGCTAGCAGACATCTCTAATATCGGTATCAAAGGCCTTGTTCTTTTCCCAATCATTCTTGGCGGCTTTATTGGTTACTCAATTGCAGATAAACCGGCACTGGCACCTGCGATGATCTCTTCTGGCATCATGGCTGACATGGGCGGCGGCTTCCTTGGTTGTATCGTGGCTGGCTTTATCGCCGGTGGCGTGGTGTTCCAGCTTAAGAAAATCCCACTTTCTACCAACATGACCGCGCTAGGTGCTTACTTCATCTATCCGCTTCTAGGCACGTTAATCTCTGCCGGCATCGTACTGTGGGGCATTGGTGAGCCAATCAAACTGTTCATGTCTTCAATGAACGAGTTCCTAGCTTCAATGGCTGGCGCGTCTAAGATGGTTCTGGGCACAATCCTTGGCGGTATGACCGCGTTTGATATGGGCGGCCCTATCAACAAAGTAGCAACGCTATTTGCTCAAACTCAAGTAGACACGCAACCTTGGCTAATGGGCGGCGTAGGCATCGCGATTTGTACACCACCTCTAGGCATGGCACTGGCGACTTTCCTATTCAAAAACAAGTTCTCTAAACAAGAGCAAGAAGCAGGCAAAGCAGCAGCAATCATGGGTTCTATCGGTATCTCGGAAGGTGCTATCCCATTCGCAGCAAACGACCCAATGCGTGTACTTCCTTCAATCGTTGCCGGTGGTATCGTGGGCTGTGTATTCGGCTTCATGACAGACGTTCTACTGCACGCACCGTGGGGCGGCCTAATCACTGCGCCAGTATCAAGCAACATTCCAATGTACGTCGTCGGTATTGCGCTAGGTTCACTAACAACAGCGGTTATCGTTGGTTTTTGGAAACCTGTAGCGGTTGAAACCGAAGAAGACATGGTTGAAGCGCCAGTACAAGCTCAAACAGCGCCTGTAGCAGGCGAAGGCGAGTACGACATCGTAGCCGTAACATGTTGCCCTTCTGGTGTTGCACACACCTTCATGGCAGCGAAAGCACTGGAAAAAGCAGGCTTAGCAGCAGGCCTTAAGATTAAGGTAGAAACTCAAGGTCAAAACGGTATTCAGAACCGCATCACCGACCTAGATGTAGCGAACGCGAAGCTAGTTATCTTGGCTCACGATATTCAAGTGAAAGACGCTCACCGCTTTGCTAACGCGAACGTGATTGAGTGTTCAACGAAAGAAGCGATGAAGAAAGCCGCGGACATGGTGGCTATTTAAAACCTGAAACAAGTTAGAAGATAAAATTACTACCCCCTAGTAACTAAAATCCCCATTCGCCTTGTCAGCGAATGGGGATTTTATATTTATATAATGTTCAAAGCTTTTTACTGCTTGATATAAAGATCCTTAGAATAGATTCGGCCTTCAACGTTATTCTTCGCAAAGCCACCGACACTTGGTCGCACTAGGCGAGCTTGCATGTAGTAGTAGATTGGCGCGATCGGCATGTCTTCAGCCAGTAACTGCTCCGCTTGGTCATAGAAACCTTGGCGTTCTTGCTCATTAGTTGCAGCCAATGCGCTATCCATTGCTGAGTCGTACTTTTCGTTGTTGTAACGAGCAAAGTTGCCTGAAGATTCAGAACGCAGAAGGCTTAAGAAGGTCGACGCTTCATTGTAATCACCACACCAAGATGCTCGCATCACATCAAAATCACCTTGGCGACGTGATACTAAGTAAGACTTCCACTCTTGGTTTTCCAACTCAACTTGCGCGCCTAGGTTACTTTTCAGCATGGATGCAATCGCCACCGCAATCGACTTATTCGATTCACTGGTGTTGTAAAGCAATTTAAAATCTAACGGGTTAGAAGCATCGTACCCGGCTTCTTTCAGCAACTCTTTCGCCTTTTGGTCACGCTCCCTTTGAATCCATGTACTGTACTCAGGTTGAGTGGCATCAAAACCCGCCGTGTATTCATGAGCAAAGGTATAAGCCGGTAAGTTACCTACTTGAGTCACGCCATTAGTAATCACATTACGCATCATGGAATAAGACACCGCTTTACGCACTCGCGCATCATCAAACGGAGGGCGCGTGGTATTGAACGCGTAATAGTATGTACACAATAAAGGTACCGCTGTATACGCGTCTTGATATTTCATTTTTAGCTGCTGCGCCATGTGTGTCGGCACATCAGACGTAATATCGACCTCGCCCACCGCATAGCGATTAATCGACGCATTCTGGTTCTCAAACGGAATGTAAGTCACTTGGGTTAAGTGCGTATCTGAACTGTCCCAATAATTAGGGTTCTTCTCCAGTTCAATGCGCTCGTTAACCACCCACTCGCCTAAAACAAACGCACCATTGCCAACAAACTGCTTCGGATCGCTCCACGGCTTATCGCTGTTTTCTAGCGTTGCCTTGTGAACGGGCATCATTGAAGTATGGCCTGTCATCGCCACAAAGTATGGCACTTGGCTATCGAGTTCGAATTTCACCGTATGCTTATCAACAGCCGTGATACCGAGCTCTTCAACGGGCTTCTTACCTTCAGCTACATCAGCGATGTTGTTGATTTGAGTAAGCTTGAGATACCACACATTTGGCGAAGCGAGTTTCGGGTCAACCGCGCGTCTTATCGCATACACGAAATCATCGGCTGTCACCGGATCGCCATTCGACCATTGCGCATCTTTACGCAAGTGGAATACAAACGTCTGGTTGTCTTCGGTTTCCCAAGATTCCGCGACACCTGGAGTGATGTTGCCATCGCGATCTTGGATCACTAAACCTTCAAACAGGTCACGTAGAATGTGCATTTCAGGCAAGCCTTCTGCCTTTGCCGGATCGAGTGTCGCAGCTTCTGCATCATTGGCTCGCACCAAATGTTGGTCTTTTGCCAGTGAAACACCAGCAGGTAAGGTTTCAGCAACGGCAGTCACTGAGATAAAAGGGGTCAATAAAGATGAAATGAGTAAAGCCGTTGAATGTTTTTTAAAATCCATGTTTGTTTGCTCTCCTAGCCTATCTTTGAAGCAAGTAATAAAATTAACAATGCGACGGTTGACGAGTTTTGACGCTATGGTTTATTTAAAGGGGTTCATCTAATGGACTTAGTTAATGATTAATATAGCCAATAGTGAATACTTGATAGTACTTGATCAATCAGGAGATTAAGGTGAGTTTAATTCCAAGAACGGAAAGAGCTGCGTTTTCGATAAAGCCGCTGTCATATGGAAAATCGGTGTTGGGTGCACCTTTGCTCTATTTCCCCGCGCAAATCGAAAGCGAATCTCGCGGGCTGATCTTAGCGGGCACACACGGTGATGAAACCGCATCTATCGCGGGTTTATCTTGCGCGCTAAGAAGCTTACCTGCCGCCAACTTGCGACACGATGTGATCTTATCGATGAACCCAGACGGCAATCAACTAGGCACTCGCGCCAACGCTAACCAAGTCGATTTAAACCGCGCCTTTCCGACTCAAAACTGGACAGAAAACGGCACCGTCTATCGCTGGAGTTCTCACACCCCAGTCAGAGATGTAAAAGTTAAAACGGGACAAGCCAATCTGCTTGAACCGGAAGTGCAATCGCTCATCAACCTCATCGAACAGCGTAAGCCTAAATTCGTCATCTCTTTCCACGAACCACTCGCCATGGTCGACGACCCAACTCAATCAGAACTCGCCACTTGGCTAGGCAAGCAGTTCAACCTACCACTCGTCGAAGACGTTGATTACGAAACCCCAGGCTCATTCGGCACATGGTGCCAAGAAAGAAACCTACCGTGTATTACCGTAGAGCTGCCGCCCGTTTCTGCGGATTTGACTATAGAGCAGTATTTGGATGCATTTTTGGCGGTGTTGGGGTATGAGGGGGTTGTTTAAAGATTGCTAACTCATTTTTGGACAAGAACGAACCAGTGACTTCGCTAAATTAGCAAATCATAAATCAGTATAGATAATGTAAAATGAGCTATGACGAACAGTCTACTTGCGTTAGCCCGAAAGATAAATTTTTTTGGGCGCATTAAGTGACGTTAAGTTAGACAAATAATCATCATAATTGAGAGCCAAGTAAGAGCATTGCACCAGCTTGCTGTTGCCCTGAAAATGATTGCATTTTAGTAACATAAATGATCTTGCATTGCTCATTATTACTAAAAGTTACACCTCGACGCTCTAACTCTGCAAACGCAACGTCTCTATTCGCGTCATAAGCAGCCTCTGAACATAGCTTGGCGGTAGTCATATTTTCAGCAGATTTTGGAGTGAGAACACAGCCAGCCAACAACAAAGGCAATAAAAAAAAGATAAATCGAAACAACATTAGATCTCCGTAATCCTAATTTTTTCCACACTAGTGAAGATGACTTCAATATCTTTGCAAGTCGCCCATCCTTTTCCTTCGGTACTTAATTTATTCAGAAACTGAATAGCCTCCATTGGTTTTTTCGATAATTTTCCATCGAAAGATTGCAGTTCTCCATCATCTACAATTAACCATCGGCTTTTTTCCTTTTTAAGATTAATAAATATTGTTCCGTCAGGAAATGGGGGAAATGTATCAGCAAAAGATGCCCCAACACATACTGGACTAAAAGCCTTTTTTTGAAAAAATGATTCACTCATATCTCTTCCCTGTTTAATAAACGAGTTATTGATAATCAAAGTACAACAAAAAGGGGAGAAGGCAAGCATAAAAAAAGCAGCTCTAGCTTCAACCTCATTGGAAAACCTACGCATAATTTCTAAAGCACATGGATTAGATTAATTAGGTTTATTCTAGATCATTCAAGGATGTCGATTTGGCGGAGCTGAGAAACTTTGGGGTACTTTCGTGTTTGAAAGTGCTGACTGTATCGGTTCTGGACAGAAACGCGTTAGAGCTTAAGAGCTAACGCGCTCGATATAGATTAGAATTAATATCTTGAAACCATAAACGCTTGTTAGTTGCGAAACTTTACATTTCGTAGCTCAGTACCGATTATCAGGACTAATTCATGTTGTCTGGTGTATGAAGATTAGTGCCACAAACTGTGCACTTATAGTCACCTGTAGCTTCGCCCTCCATCAATGCACTGGCAACTGATGCAAAAAAGCCTGAGAAAAAACCTGCTGATTTCGACGCACTGGATTTTTTTGGTTGCGAGAAGCTTTCATATTTGTGGAGGGTGATCTCTTTGCAATTGCAACAGAACGCTTTCGTTTGCTCAGAACCGTACATTTTAACCAACCCGATTATTCATCTGTAGTTTTCACAACCTCAAAGCAACCAACGCTTTATAGGCGGAATTTTTTCTTTTTTACATTCCGTCTATGTTGCTGCCATATATTATGAAGCTCAACTGGTATTACCCTGTTATGTGAATCGGCATATGGTAATGGGGGCAAACTACGGAAAATTCCGTATAAGAGACCAAAGTACTGATTGATTAACTTGGTCTATCGGTGGGCTTTGTTGCGTAATTAAATTTAAAGATAGAACTACCCCGTTTCGCGTATTTCT
>NZ_JBGONH010000067.1:0-22890 GCF_041439075.1 Vibrio sp. FF145 | reverse complement strand
TGATCTTATTCTTCGCGCTGAAAGATTAGAATGCGGGGTTCATGACACGCTTACATAATAAAACCCACTCCTAGCATAAGTTCATAGCCATTTTACTTTAGATTTTCCGCGATGTATGGAATCCACTCATTCTCGGCGTTGTTGATCAAATCAGTTTGAGGTTCAACGACGCCAAAAACTTTGAGACCAGTCGAGTCAATCGCTATATGGCGAATAGCTCCTTTGGATTTATTGCGATATTTGACCTGAACTGTCTTCGAACGGTTGTTGATACAGGTGTAGTCAGGGGACGTCAGTGGAACATCCAATAGCTCAAAGATAGAATCAATAAAGCCTTGAAGAGCACGTAATGGCGGATAGAAGATCCCCTTAATCATCAAGGCAGTTTCAATCGCGGTATCAGAATACTGGAAACCTCTACCACGCTTGCACAGAGCCTTATTGTATTCCGCCCAGTTAGTTATCTTCTTTTCCGCTTTACCCATGTCACCACCGTTCTAACTACCATAAAGGATCAGATCACAAGACTTGGAAAAGGTTCAACTGATTTAAGCAACAATGCATTCATTCTCTGTTACTAGGAGGACGATGAGCTTAAGAAATTACAATGCACAGGTGGGTGAAACTTATGCGATGAGCAAAGCGTTGAACAAGCTTACTGGGTTATAAAACTTGTCGTATTGACTAAGAAGCACACGAAACGGTGCGACTCTGTCTCTAAACTAAATTAAGCATCAAAGCCTCTTAAAGTTCATTGAGTATAAAAACTTCCGCCCGTATTTAATATCTTGCCATTCCCTCATCTTTATAATTCTTCTCACTACGAATAAGAACCCTCAGAAAAATACACAGAAGGAACACAATGGATATTTATCAGGAAAGTATCAGTTTTTTAGGTAACGGCGTGGATTTTGATGAAAACGGATTATTTCAATGTGAGTTATCATCGGATACGAATAATCATGATGAAGCACTTTTCTTAACCGTATTTAAGAACGAAACCACCATTAGCTTACACATGTCTCTCACCAGCCCTGTGGAGTTGCCAACCCCTCTTCCAGAAACGATTGCTATCGCGATTGGTGAACATGCTCTGGAACCTTTCCGTGGTGGTTTCGGTATCGGTCTAATGCCCGATAGCCGAAGGTTAACGAGCTACAAGGTTATTTTTCTCTCAAACAAACCTCAAGATTATGTGCAGAACACTTTTCAGCAACTGTTAGAAAGAATGGAGCAATGGCACCATTTTATTGAACAAGCGGATAACGCAGAGACAATCCCAGAAACACTTCCTGCTGGGATCTTTGTTTAAGTTCCCTTATTTAAAATACGAGTTTAATGTATGTCTACAATTCAAATTAATAGCCAGCATCGAGGTAATTTAGACCTCGCAGATATTCAAAATATTAAAAGTAGCGTCAAAGAAGGCGATACCGTTAAATTTGGTTCTGTATTTGGTAAAGAGTACAGCGTAACTAAAAATAGCGATGGTGACGTTACTCTAAAACAAAAAGAAAACCGAAGCTTTTTTAATCGTTTCTTTAGTAAAGCCGATTCTTCAAAAAACGGTGATTTAAAGCTGAATCAGATGAATCAACAACTGCATAAAAAAGAAGGCAGCGGCAACGTTAAGGTCTTAACTTTGACCTATAACCAAGCAAACCAAAAGATGCCGGAAGACACAAAGAACTACTTCCAGAACCTGATTCAAAAAGGTGACTATGATGTGGTTTTGTTTGCGGAACAAGAGTCTAAATTGCTTGCTAACGATCTTGAACTTGATGGTATGAACCTTCTGAGTCAAAACAAAATGAAAGTTATGACGAAAGGTCTTGGTGAAGGTGTTAGCTACACTTCAATGTCCGTTTTTGCAAAAGACGGCGTCGATATTAACGTCAAAAAAGAGTCTGAATACCGTCATGGTATCGGTGGTCGAAACATGGAATTCTTCATGGGTATCACTGGTAACAAAGGTGGCGTAAAAACGGCTCTAGAGATCAATGGTCAAGCTCTAAACGTCATTTCTGCACACTTGGATTCTAACAAAGAAGTCAAACGTGAATTCGAAGGTAACAAGTTGATGGAAGGGAGCAAACCGCATGAAGAGGTTCTGATCACTGGTGATCTGAATGAGCGTGAAAAACGCACCGCTCAAGGTTCTGATGTGATGTACGATCCAGTCGCACATGATGATACGCATTTAGCCAAGCATGGCTTTAAGTTCAATCCTCTTAATAGTCACACTTACATGCAGCTTGATAAGCACACTGGTAATATTAAACAAAAAGAAGGTCGTGACCGACCTGACTTCGGTGAGCTCGATAATACTGGCTTAACAAATAAAACAGGCAACTTACAAAACCATGAAACCAGTGTTATCACTGAAGGGTTTGATAATGTCAGCGACCACAAGCCAGTACAGTCTACATTTGAAGTAAGAGGCTCCTCTCAAAAGCTGATTGAAAACGCACAAACACATACAGCAGAAGACTTCAAAAATGAAGCAGCGTACTTAAATCCTGGTACTGATCCGGCAAAAGCGACGTTTGATGATGTGACCTCAGCGAATCAAGCTCGCCTTGGTCTAGAAAACTTGAGTAGCGATGAACAAGCGTTTGTAAAAGAGAACTTCACTAGCTTTATCATCGGCAAAGATGCCATCTTTAGCCAGCTAACAAATGGCTTTATGGAAGAGATGCGTCAGCTTCACACTGCTAACCTGACCACCGGTCAACTACAGACTCAACAAATTGAATTGACCGAGAAATACGAACAGCTTAACCGCAAAGTAAACGCTCAGTTTAACCAGCAGTTCATTGCCAACCTTTAAGATAGACTCACCAGAATACCTATTTGTGAATCTATCTAGATGAATAGGAATGATGAATACAAAAGGTGATCGTAAGATTGCCTTTTCGTTCGATAGTAATCAACCTATATATACTCAAAAAGCGTTTGACGCATTTCGTTTCTTGTCATGATCTGCTCGCCTTGGCTCGCTTCAATTTTCGCTGGATAGAAGAAGTTTAAACTCAAGAATTTGTCGATATAAAGGATTAACGAGTGGTTAAAACTGAATTACGCAACAAAGTCGTCTGCTGTCAATAAATTATAATTTTGGATTGTTAACTTTAGCTAACAAGACCTGTTTACGACAGAAATGTATTCCCTTCGTTGTGAGTGATGGCGGGTAATAAGGATAAAACTAAGTGGTATCTAGGACTTTTTTTTTATTTGTTTGTTGTTAAATTATTGATTTTATTGATTTGTGTAAAAGTGATGCAATCGAGTTCATCCTTTATTTATAAAGATATTTCATTAGAATATAGATAGTTAGCAAGAACGGATAGGAAGCATGTTGCATATCGAGGGTTCAGCGCATTATATGATGAGGTCAGTTATGTTTTTGAGAAGCATGATTGCTTGATTTACTTTGGCGAACTGCCAAAGCAACGATTGCCCTTTTCTAAATGGTGCCAGTAAACGATGTATTTCATAAGTAGATAGTCGCGACCGTGCAAAGAGGCTATGCGTGCTCCATACGAAGGGGGGTCTCTGTATTGATGATACTAATTGCAGTGGTCAAATTGCTCCAGCCCTTGATAGATAACAACGGATAACCATAGCGAGTATAGCGAAATGCCCCTTATTACTGGATTAAACCGCTTTGATGCCATGGGTAACCATAACTTTGTCACTGACAATTTAGATGAATACTTGTCTCCTATGAAAAAGAACTCTTATTGCTTAATATTCCTTGCATTGATGCTAAGCGGTTGTGCAACCAAAAACCCAGTGTCAAATGGGTTTTCTAATCATCTTCAAGGAGCACTATTTGGTTGGATAACGTTTGATAATTACACCGCTCCAGTGAGTACATTTCTAAGCGTCGATGTGTGTCAGGTTTTAGATAGTCAGTGTTTTACTGTTTTACAACAAGAGTATCAAGGGGTTCAGTTACCCGTTCAATACTCGTTTGTTATTGCTCCGATTCAAGCTGGAAATGGCGAGATGAAAGTGCGCGCTATATTGCGTTATCAAGGTGAGATTATCGCAAAAAAGGAAGAGCGATATATCTTTACGCAAGGCAGTGTATATACCAACTTAAACCTAGAGGCTTATAATAATTACTAGGAAGTAATATTTTCCTTTATTATTATGTTTAATGCGTTGGAGGATATCCTAGTTCTAGGTATATTTAAAATAAGGTCATTGGGTTTTTTATTATGTAAGCATCAGTTCCTTTGAATATATATGGCTATCCCCAGGTGCTTTAATAAAGCATGTCGCACTTATTGGTTGGAATGTAAATCAAGCGAACTTTAAAAATACCACGTTCATGTGTTTAATGTAAAATTTCTTTTTGTATCACCAGTTGAAAATTAGAAAATACTAATTAACTATCAAAAATATGTCACGACGATATCAAAAATACTTTTTTGCCAGAATTATTTTTGCTATCGAAGTTAGCGCTTGGTTATTCGTTATTATTCGGGTTGGATGGTAGTGTTATGGACTATTTATTGGTAATCGGTCTGCATTTGCAATCGCACTGCTGGCTTCGACAGTTTCTCTTGTTTGAACTGGAGGAATTAAAATTATGAAGGGTAGAAAATGGATGTGTTAGGCCGACTAAACGCCGAAAGGGTCGACTCGCACTTGCGAAAAATTCATGGTGCGTGCTGCTATGAAAAATACGATGAAGTGTTTCATTCTAGCCAGTCTCATATTGTTATCGTTCACAATGGTCAATTGAGGGTGCAAACCGGGGGTTGTACGCTAGACGTGGTCGCTGGTCGAGGGGTTTATCTTTCTCAAGGGGATTACTTACTAGAATACACACCGATAGGCGGTCAATATGCGGCTTCGGTTATCGAATTTGACAATGAACTGGTGAGTCAACTATTGCAAAAGCATAGTGACCTTTTGATGTCGTTGCCAAAGGTTGAGGATGTACAGTCTGGATTATTCCCTTTTACTCTAAACTTATTGTTAGAACAGACGTTATTAGGGATTAATACTCTAGAAGAGCAATCTTTTCCTGATGCTATTATGCGCTTAAAGTATGAGGAAATGCTCATCTTGTTACTGCATGGTGACCAAGGTGAACACCTCTACGCGTTGTTATCACAACTGACAAATCGAACCTCAGAGAGACTCCGTCGCTTTATGGATCTTCATTATCTTAAAGAGTGGAAACTGACAGACTATGCTCAAGAGTTTGGTGCGAGTCTGACTACGTTTAAAGAGCTTTTTAACGAATATTATGGTATCTCCCCTAGAGCTTGGATCAGTGAACGTCGTTTATTACACGCTCACAAACTATTGCTCACAAGCAAGATGAACATTGTCGATGTTGCGATGGAAGCGGGGTTTTCAAGCCAGTCTTACTTTACACAAAGTTACCGTCGTCGCTTTGGAACGACACCAAGTAAGGTCCGTTCTGGAGATGATCCGGTAGTAATTGTTAAGCGAAATGTCTGACGACTAAAATTTTCTGACTAATTTTGAAAGGCATTAACGGGTGTAAACCCTATTATGCTCAGCGTAACGATGAGCAAAACTATTATCTCTACTTCCTTCTGGATTGCTCGAAGTAGATACGGAGAAGATTAAAATGAAAAAGCAGCATTGGCGACGCCGTTCGCTTTTTCCTAACAACATTGTGCTGCAGAGGAAGGTCACTGTATTGCAGCGAGGCGCAAGGTACGAGGGCTTACCTAAATCAACTCAAGAGCTTAACGTTGTTAATGTAAACCACAGACAGCTACTCAGTGAAGGTGTTCTGAGTTACGACCAATTGTCTTTACTGCAGCGCTTGCTTGATCGTAATGTTGTTGATTGTTTATGTGCAAGTCAGCTAATTAAAACATATCAAAAGCTTGGAACGTGTTTAGACCGCTCTGCTATGCGCCTTTTCTTAGAAGTGGGTGGGCAACTAAGTGACGAACGGGTGTTGAACTCTTTTGAACAAAGACTGGATTACATTAATCAGCGATTAGGTTACCGCTTCAATCTAGCGTCACCTAAGACACTAATTCTTTCGATGTATTTAACCTTAAATGAATGGTGCAATCAGCAAACGGATCAGAGGGCGCTACAAGACTCCATCAAGCTTGAACAGTTAATCAATCAACTGAGTATTCAGAAAGAGTATTGGATGAGATTGTCCGGAGAAGCGAGTAGCACATTTTTTGCTGAACAACAGTTGGATCTCATTGAGAATCAGCATAGTGAATTGCATGACCAACTTCGCGTTCTCAATGAGCAACAAAATCAAGTTATTGAATCTCATCGAGCACTAGTTGAAGAGTGGAAGCCAACTCTAGATAAACTCAAGGGCTTATATGAGTGCGGTAGAGTATCAGATAAATTTATATCTGAATGGAAAATATGGTGTAGCCAGGCTCGAGTACAAGCTCCTGAGCTGAGCGATATTTGGGATGCATGTGAGCTTGTGTTTAGCGATCTAAATGCCGTCGCTAAAATTTGGCAATGGTTTCAAGATATGCAAACCGTTGGCAGAGTGGATCATTACTACGTTGATATTCAAAACAATGAGTGCGGGCAAGCTTGTAACAATCTCAGGCAGATTTAAATAGGACTAAATATGTTAGATAAAATGATGAAATCCCTAGCGGAAACGTTAAGGGAGGGGGATTTTATTGCCTCAAGTAATGGTTCCTATGATATCGAAGTTGACCAGATGCAGCTTAATATTAGCCAGCACTCATCATGGATCTTGTGGGAAACCGTGCTCCCATTTTATTTTGAATCGCACCTTGATTTTCAAAAAGAGCAGGCGCTAAAACATTGTATGCAGCTCTCCTTGAAAACGTTGCGAGATACACGCAGCACGTTGACGGTGAATGACAAAGAACAGTTGATTATGCAAGGGAAGATGATTATGGAAAGTGCAACGACAGAAGAGCTTTGCACGCAGCTTGCTCAGCACGTAAATTTAGTGGAGCAGTTCAATGATTTGCTCGAACATCAACGTGTTAATCATACTGTTAGTCACAGTGTTTGGATCCCATAATGCTTGCAGTTTTAAAGTCACAAATAAGCAGAATCGTGCTGTCAGTAGTGTACGTTTCAAGTTTGATAATAGCAGTTCCTTCACATACCTCTGAGCTTGATTGGGTCGATCAACCGTTTCGTTATTACGCGGACAATGATTCACTAAAAGAACTGCTGAATAACTTTGGCGCAAACTACCGTGTTTCAGTGTCGGTTAGCGACAAGGTAAATGACCGAGCCAGTGGTCGATTTTCACCAGAAGATCCAGCCGAGTTTCTCGATTATCTGGCACAGGTTTACAACTTGATGTGGTACTTCGACGGTGCAGTGCTGCATGTATACAAAGCGACAGAAACCCGTTCACAATTGTTGCAGCTCGAACTGTTAACAGCTCGCGAATTACGTAGCACCCTGATCTCGACAGGGATTTGGGATTCTCGTTACGGCTGGCGTGCAGCGGAAAATAAGGGGCTGGTTTACTTAGCTGGCCCACCGAGATACGTCGATTTAGTTGTGCAAACGGCAGAAGCACTGGAAAGCAGACTGGTACAGAAATCCAATTCAACAGATGAATTGTTTGTCGATATTATTCCCTTGAAGTATGCATCTGCGACAGATCGAGAGATCAGTTATCGTGACCAAGGTGTCACGGTTCCTGGGATTGCTTCGGTACTAAGCCGAGTGCTTTCAGGTGTTCAAACTCAGGTTAAAGTGGCGAAAAAGAACGAAGAAGTAATAACCAATACGCCTAAGAAAATTACTAATAATGTCTCTTTACATAGCGGTGCATCGGTTGAAGCAGAACCAGGTTTAAATGCAATCATTGTGCGTGATACAAAAGCTCGATTACCGCTGTATCACAAGTTGGTGGCGCAGTTAGATCAACCGCAGTCAAGGATCGAAGTCGCACTTTCTATCGTTGATATTAGTGCTAATGACTTAAGTCAGTTGGGTGTTGACTGGCGAGCTGGTCTTGCAGTGGGTAACAACAGTATTTTGGACCTCAAAACAACTGGTGACGTAGGTAATGGTGATGTCAAGCTTGGTAGTGGGCAAAATTTTAAGTCTCTGCTTGATGCGACGAACCTAAATTATTTATTGGCTCAAATTCGTTTGCTTGAATCTAGAGGTAGTGCGCAAGTGGTTTCCAGACCAACCTTGTTAACACAAGAAAATGTGGAAGCGGTCCTTAATAACAGCAGTACATTTTATGTCAAGTTGATAGGCAAAGAAACCGCAGCACTAGAGAAAGTGACTTATGGAACGTTATTGAAAATTGTACCTCGCATCGTTGGCGACCGTTTGGTTGAAAGACCTGAAATCAATTTGAGTCTGCATCTAGAAGATGGTGCGGAAATCCCCGATGGTGACATTGATGGTGTTCCTTCAATTCGTAAAACAGAAATTAGTACTTTGGCAACGGTAAAGCAGGGGCAAAGCTTGCTGATTGGTGGAGTATACCGTGATGAAATTAGCAACAAGCTTCGAAAAGTTCCTTTGTTAGGAGATATTCCATACCTCGGCGCTTTGTTTAGAAGCACGGAAAGCTCCACGAGAAGAACAGTACGTATGTTCATTATAGAACCAAGAATTGTTGTCGATGGTATCGGAGACAACGTACTTATCGGAAATGAATATGACTTAAGGCCAAAGATTGGCACGTTGAATAGTATTTCCAATAACAGTGCAGGCCTTAAATCAGCACTTGCTTTGTACAGCTGTACAAAGGAAGTACAAGCAGTACGTTATCAGCAAGATTTGTTGTCACAAGGAAAGTCATCGTTGTTAGCAGAATGTGAGCTTCCTACGGGGCAGAAAGGGTGGAGAGTACAAATTAAAGAGTGTAATGGCTCAGAGAATCATTGCGTTCGACCATTAGAGGAGCAGTAACCTCAATGCAACAATGGAAAATTCGTATTCTTTCCGGTGTTCATTCCGGAGTGGAAGTCACTTTACCCAACGATTCATTGGTATTGGGTAGTGATGACTTTACCGCTGATTTAGTCTTAACCGACTCTGGCATTAAAGCAAGTCACCTCGTTTTAGTTTGCGATGGTGAAACGGTTTCACTACGTGAGTGTGAAGAAGTCTCAGTCAATAACGAAATTATCGCCGTTGATGCCGGTGGCGTTGATTTGTCGCGAAAAGCCTTGGTTTCTGTGGGTCGTTTAACCTTTGCTGTTGGTTATTTGGAAGATGATTTAGTTATTGAGATGGCAAATGACGTAGCAAGCAAGCAAGCGAAACCAATTGGCCATAAACCATCATCGGGTTGGAAGAAAATGCTGCTCATCGGATTGATTTGTGGCCTGATCCCAAGCGTTATCTTTATAGGTATTTGGTACGACCAAGTGCATGCGAGCGACAAAGACGTAATCACAGAAGCGGAGCCGATAGTCTTGGTACGCAATATTCTTAGTGAACTCGAGTTGAACGATGTTCGCGTTGAATGGAATGCCAATGCTCTACAGGCTGTACTTGAAGGTTACGTAGAAGATAGAACGCAAAAGGTACAACTGCTTGGTCGAATTGATGCATTAGGTATCAACTACAAGAGTGACCTGAGAACGATGGAAGAGATACGTCGTGGTGTGCGTTTTATCTTACGAAACCTCGGTTATCACCAAGTAAAAGTAGAAAATGGTAACGAGACAGGTACGCTGCTGTTAACGGGTTACATTGATGATGCAAGTCGTTGGAACCAAGTTGAGCAGATCTTAGAACGAGATGTCCCAGGGCTTATCGCTTGGAAAGTAGAGCTACAAAGGGCGGGGGCATACATGGTTACTCTAAAAGAGTTGTTAGGAGAAGCGGAGCTCTTAAAGAAAGTTCAGCTTGTTACTAGCGGTGATCGTATTGAAGTTCGTGGCGAGCTTGATGATGTTGAAACAACTCGATTTTATGGTGTAACGAGAGATTTTCGAGAGCAGTATGGCGAGAAACCATATCTTGTCTTGAAATCTATTCCTAAAGTGAGCAAAGGAACAAACATCGATTTTCCGTTTCGTAGCGTGAATTTT
This sequence comes from Vibrio sp. FF145, assembly GCF_041439075.1. NCBI lineage: Bacteria > Pseudomonadati > Pseudomonadota > Gammaproteobacteria > Vibrionales > Vibrionaceae > Vibrio > Vibrio sp. FF145. The sequence continues at coordinate 12,850 of NZ_JBGONH010000067.1, read as the reverse complement.
GGCCTATTTCCTTATGTCATCCTCACTGACAATGTTCGTTACATGGTAGGAGCTCGCACTCCTCAAGGGTACCGTATTTCAAGCGTTACTCCGGCAGGAATTGAACTCGTAAAACGCGGGCGGGTAATCACTATTGATCTAGAGTATGAAGGTGAAAATAACAATGACTAATCTTGAGCAGTTATTACAAGGCGATTCAGGGCAGCAAGAAAAAGAGGTGATCATTTTTAAGTTCAAGCAAGCGCAATCAGCGATAAAGCGTCAGCTCCATCTTGGCTGTTCACCAAAAGAATACCAGTTGCTACACAAACAGCACGAGGCTTATCAAGCAGCATTAACGGTAATTGAAACATTTCTAGACAACAAATAAAAGAAGGCGATATATATGTCATTTTATGATTCGAGTAAAGGCGTTAACCTCGACGCAGTTAAAGCTAAATTGTTACAGCAATCAAAAACAGCGAATGAAGCGGTAAACACCGCGATCAAAAACTTAGAAACGAACGCAGACGATCCTTCAAAGCTTGCAGAGCTACAGCATACAATCAACAAATGGTCTGTGGTATATAACATCAATGCGACCACAACACGTGCAATCAAAGACGTGATGCAATCAATTCTGCAGAAGGTATAACCTATGGATAAAGGCATGTGTTTACTTCTGGCTGAGACAGCGTTGATGGCAACCGGTCTGCATCGTCATGAAGAGGCAAATACCATTGCGGAATGCCTTGAGTTGCAAGGTGATGCAGAAGAAGTCGTTGCTATGATTCGTTCAATGAGTTTGATGAATCGTGGCTTGTACGAGGACGCTCATCGTTTACTTGAACCGCTTTGCGTGACACGCCCAGACTTAATCGGTCTGGCTGCGCTAGCGGCAGGAAAAGCTGGGCTCTTAAGCAAAGCCGAATCGTGGTTAGATATGGCATTAAAAGGCAATGAAGAAAACCAAGCCTTTGCCATGAGTTTTTCTAAAGACATCAGGAACCTTTAATGAAGGTTGAAAGCAACGGAATCAACAACATGCTCAGTCAGGTGCCGAAAGCACCCCGGAATGATACACCTGATGCGAACAAGATGAACCGTTTGATGAGTGAGAACCCACCAGATAAGAACATACCGACTACGAAAAAAAATACGGATAGTGTCACGCGGTCTAAAGGTAGAACAGCAGCTATTAAAGAGTGGTACGAAGCACTAAAACGTTCTGGAGACTTCAGCGCAGCAGCGCTTAGCAGAACGCTTAAAGACGCGTTTATTTCGCCTAGTGAGAAAAAAAAAGCCTTATGGTATGCCTTTAGTCAGGAACAAAGCGCAAAAGGCACTGATAAAGCATCACCAGAATTGTTGGCATTATTTAAGCATGAGCTGTTGGGCAGTTTTTCAGGGCGCTTGCTAGCGACTCCCCCTAAAGACCGCCGAGAGTTGAAAGCGTTGCTTTCTGAACATTTCCCACTTGGTGCGCAAAAAGAACAAGCGCTTTGGCACTGTTGGGGTGAGTTGAAAGACATCCCTGCCCAAGCTCCAGTATTGGAGGTGGTCCGAAAAGAACTGAGCTTTGTTATACAAAAGAATGCCATGGTCAAGAACATGTTGAGTTACAGCCACAAACTAGACCTCTCATAGGAACGGATATGATTAATACGCAGTACACAGAAGTGATGCAAACCAACCTCGAGCAAGTGCAAGACGCACAAGCTGAAGCGGGACTTAGTGAGCGTTTCGAGCAAGCGATGCTATCGCCTGAGGGAAACCACGGTTTAGAAGGTGGCTTGTTAGAAAACATTAGCGAACTGAAAAACACCATCGACAATGCAAAAACTAACTTAACCGATAGCATGGCAATGGTTGGTGACGACCCTGCTCAGCTCTTGCAGATGCAATGGGCGTTGAGTCGAATTACCTTTCAAGAGGAGCTGATTGCCAAGACGGTAGGTAAAACGACACAGAATGTAGAAACATTGTTGAAGGCCCAATAGTCATGATGAAGACAATACGTGCCGTGTGCATGTTACTCGTGTTATTTTTAGCTGGCTGTCAGACGGAGCTATACACTGGAGTAAGCCAGAAAGAAGGCAATGAAATGCTGTCTATTCTGCTTTCTGAGGGGGTCGTGGCAACCAAAGAACCGGATAAAGACAACACCATAAAATTGATGGTAGATAACGCTCAAGTCGCATTTTCGGTTGATGCTCTGAAACGTAAAGGCTACCCGAAAGAGCAGTTCTCAACACTCAAAGAAGTGTTTCCGAAAGATGACCTGATTTCGTCTCCGATTGCAGAAAGGGCGAGGCTTATATACGCGAAATCGCAAGAACTATCATCAACGCTGTCACAAATTGATGGAGTGTTAGTGGCACGCGTTCACATTGTACTTGAAGATAAAAACCTTCGTCCAGGTGAACGTCCAACTCCTGCTTCTGCATCAGTGTTTATTAAACACGCAGCGGATGTGGCACTCGACTCTTATGTACCTCAAATTAAGCAGTTAGTGAACAATAGTATTGAAGGGCTTAACTACGAACGTATTAGCGTTGTCATAGTACCATCTTCGGAAGTTCGTGTGACGGCTCAAAGCAAGCAATTTGAAAGCATTTTGTCTATTCAAGTGACCAAGGACACGGCAAGCAACTTGATTGCTATCCTCGTTTTCTTGTTACTACTTATCATCGGTTCTAACGCAGCGACGTTTGCATGGTGTCGTAGGAATGCGCAACGTGGTTAATTCTGATACGCCAGTTTCTCAGATTTATCATCAGTTTAATTATTGTCCTTGCAGTTATATTGATGAGAGTTGGATAAGCAAGAAACAGCCTTGGTTATTACGAGTCCAAGACTGGAGACACCAGGCTGCGATCAATCAATGGTGTATTGAAGAATGGCAGCTATCAACGATTACTGATCATGTTTTTAATCATCCATTTAATAGTTTGGTGTTACTTCCAGTTGAAACGACTAACAAATTACTTTTGCTGATTGGTGGGGCAATGTATTGTGAATCGATGCGCCAAGTTGTCTTGAAACAACCAAAGCAGTGCCTCAATCATATTTTTGGTGTCGATGAAACGCGTTTTTTAATTCAACACGGGCCAATGATGATCTCAAATTGGCCAAACGGTTGGCAAAAAACATTGCCGGCGAGTTTAGATGAAGCCAGCTTTGAAAAGGCAGCCCGTGAACTTGGGTATCTATGGGTCACATTTTTACTGGAGAAATCACCATCAGAGCTTGTACAAAGGTGGCAGTTCAAGCTCGATTGTTCATTAACCCAAACAAAACTCAGTGCTGATTGGTTCGATGAAACGCATCGAGATCTTGCTTATCGACTTATAAAGAAAATCGCAAAACAGGTAATCCCTCAATGGTTTCATTTGTTGAAATAAAAACTGACAACTTGCAGTTGGCTACAGGTCTAAAGATTCTCAAAGCAAAGGATTATGTGAGTTATTTAGATTCGCAACACTTGGTTGAAGCTGCACACTCTAAAGCCGAGAGCATTATTACAAAAGCTGACGATGCTTATGAGTTAGAAAGACAGCGTGGTTACCAGGATGGTATCGATCAAGCGAAGATAGAGAGCGCAGAAACTATGATGTCAACGCTTGCACGATGTAATGAGTACTACTTGCAAGTCGAACAGAAAATCACTGGCGTAGTGCTTGATGCCGTAAGCAAAATTATCAGTAGTTTCGACGATGTGGAAACAACGGCAATAGTGGTGAGGGAAGCGCTTCAGCTGGTCAGTAATCAGAAACAAGTGATTCTGCACGTGCACCCCGAGCAAGTGACAGAGGTGCGAGATAAGGTTTCCTTAATACTCAGTGACTTCCCGGAGGTCGGCTATGTTGACGTTATTGCAGATGCGAGACTCAAAAATGGTGGGTGCATACTGGAAACTGAAGTCGGTATTATCGATGCCAGTATCGACGGGCAACTGCAAGCTCTTAAGCAGGTGATCACTAAGCAATTCAGTGAGCGCCAACAGATACAGTCTTGACGTGCTTATCTTTAACTCTCGAAAGCTCAGAAAAACGCTGGGCTTTTTGAGCTTTACTTTCTATTCACTGTACCTTTCTACCATTTCTCTAGTTTTATCTTAGCTTCCCATCCGATCTTTATAAACGGCTTAAAATGAAAAAAAGCCGACCATATCTGGCATATTCTGTGACTGTTATTGAGCACAATACTTACATCAACGGGAACTCTGATTATCTTAAAGGCTCTATTAACTATCGCCTCATAAGAGAGTAACGTTCGTTCAGAATACTGAATTTGTTTTTCTAAAAACGGTTAATCTAACAAAATTAACCAGCAACAATGGAAAATAAAATAATGTGATAGGTGTATTTAAATTCGAAATTTTATATCTTTTATTTTAAATAGATACATCAATATTAAATATCAGGATGGTAGGTGAGTATGGATAAGGTAAATACCTTACTAATTGAGCTTGGTAACACACTCGATATTGAACGGGTGACTGCATATGATTATCAAATGTGGACAGTATATATGTCTGCAGGCAAAGAGATTGAAGTTCAAGGCTTGGATGAGAGAGAAGAACTGTTACTTTCAATCAAGGTTTGCCAAGATGAAGAGTCATTTGAAATTAAAAAACTGAAAACACTTTTGGAATATAACTTCTTATACCGGGAGTCAGGTGGGGTACAGTTCTGTATAGACCCTAAAAACAATGAAGTACACATGCAGATAAGTATACCACTTACCTCAGAAGTGAGTCGTGTTTCTATCCTGATTACTCAGCTTATGGAGCTTTGTGAACTGTGGAAGCAATATCTAACGGCTCAGTTTCAATCGATTGAGCAACATAAAAAGCTGCATACTTTCATCTCTGTTTAAAAGGTTAGGGTTATGGTAAATATCAATACATCACATATGCATTCGCTGAGCGAACTCACTGCACAGTTATCTACACAAAACCAATCGGACGACAAAGAAGTTCGGGCTCACGGAGGCAAGGACATCTTTGTTAAAGAAGGTGCGCCGAAAAACACAAGCGTAAGCTCTCGTATCAATCACCAAAACAAAGCGAAATCGATCGTCGTTGATCTATTGGTTAAGCAAGGTCTGCCAAAAGGTGTCGCCAAAGCTATGATGCAAAACGTACTGAATGGTGAAAATAAGTTGACTCTTGGAAACCTTAAAGACCTAGAGCGATTATCGACAGGGCCTAGAGAGAATTGGCCAAGTGTTTCAAGCACTTCAAAACCATCCAGCGCAGGTAAAACCGCTCCAGCAGATGCCTTGATTAGAAAGCACCAAGCTACACTGCAAAAGTTGGGTGATTTCGCTTGTACTGACCTTAATACCTTCGGTGATAAGAGATCTGAGTTCTATCAAGCGAAAGCGAAGCCAAGACTAGAAGGCTTCTACGCAAATCCAGCAAGAGTTCAACAAGATAAAAAAGCGACCATGTCAGCAAACATGGTTCAAGTGGCGGCTCAAAGAGGCAATAGCCCTCAGATGGGGACACTTCAAAACATTGCGAAATCCGTTCAGGACGCAAAAGCCGGTTGCTGTACTACGTTTGCCTTTGCCGCGGCCGCTGAAATGATTCAAGGGATGCAGGGTGATGCGAATCAAAACACTAAGGTCGAAGTAGTGGCATTCAAGAAAGGACACTCAGGCACGCACTTGTATGTTTTGGTTGGTAGACAGGACGGTAGTGATATCAAAGACCCAAGCTCATGGAATAAAGATGTGAAAATTGTAGACCCTTGGGCAGCTTCAGCATTTGGTGCGAGAATGTTTGGTGATATTGCTCATCCACCGGTTTCCAACATGTTCCCACCATCTGAAGTGATTTTTTCTAGCCACAAACTGGACTAAAGATTCCATAATCGGTTGCTAATATTTACTACCAAAAAGGAGCAGTATTACTTTGCTCCTTTTATTTTTTTAATGTAAGTGATATTAATCTGGAAAATTAACTGCTCAAGTCTATCCATTCTCTAGCGCACATTTTCGATACCCTTTTCGGCACTTCAAGAAACCTATTCCACGCAACGCATACCTTGGAAACAATGTCCTCATAGTCTTCGAAGCTTTGGTTCGCTAAGTAGTGTTGTCGTAACCAACTCCATACTTGTTCTATCGGGTTAAGCTCTGTCGAATATGGGGAAAGTTTGATGATACTGACATTATCAAATTTGTGGGCGATATCATCGGTATGCCAACCTGCGCCATCCATTATTACTACAGCATGCCTTCCTTCCTTTGTCTGTGATATCGGATATTTGCTTTAAGTGTTAGATCATAATGTCTTTATTGACCCAAGGCACAACCATAGCTTCTCCAATCCCTCAGCTAGGACAAACAGAACCGAACAGGTAAGCGTACTCAAATTGCTGCTGTTTTGGCGCCCTTGGGCGCGTTCCTGTTTCAGCCCACAAGCGTGTCGTTGTGTTTTGTTGTCCGAATCTAGCTTCGTCTTGAAACCAGACATCAACACTCTCCAGCCCAATATGACCGAGGATCTTAAGGATCGTTTCTATTTTGAATTTTTTAAAATCGTCTTGGATTTGCTGTGATTGTTTGGGGTGTTTGGATCGAGAAGTTATCCAAGAAAAGCCCATGTGGTCGAGAAGATAATAGATAGAATTAGGGTGGTAGTATTTATCAAAGTTTTCCACGATGTAATCATGTATATCGCTCCCGACAAGGCGCCCGCCAGAAGGGGACTCTGCTTCTTTCTTAATGAACGCGCTGAGTTGTTTTCGTTGCTCTACATTGAGATATGCAGGCCTGCCTGTGCGAGGTTTCTCTTGAAGTCCTTCCAATCCTTCTTCAAGAAATGTCTGGACCCATTTGTTTACACTAGTTCGACTGACTTTGAGGTATTTAGCAATTTGAGTGTGCTAGTGACCTTCTTTGAAGTGGGCAAGTGCTAGTAAACAAACCTTCATTTGAATGGTTTTTTGTTGGCTTGCTAGTTTTTTAAAATCTGTCTTATTAAGGCTATCCATAGCTATTTTCTGCAAGAGTTCGACGACCTCAATTAGATCATATTTTTACTTTAATGGGTGTTACTGATTGCCTGTTTGAAGTCCTTTTTGGCTCGTTATGTGCGGTGCGGGCGCAAAAGGCTGGTTTGATATTCGTGAATACATTATCGGACACCATTCATATGATCAGTGCTTATGCTTATGCTTCATCAAATAAGCTCGTGTTGGGGCAGATAAAAACTGAGTACAAGCTAAGTGGCATTTGATTGCGAAGCCAATAGCGATTAACTATCGCGGGGCCCTTTCAATACCTCGTCTAGGCTCGGAATCATCGCTGATATCAAATTAACGGATAATAATAGGCTATTCGAATATCAAAGGTTGGCACACAATGAGGGACTATCCGTCAACGGCCAACCTTATATATGATTCTATTGAAACTGTTCTTCAGTTCAGCTTGAGTTGCTTATCCTCTTTCAAATCTATTGCCCGAGATACTTGGCTTGGCGAGAATGTCGGGTTTTGAAAGCGAGGCAACAATTTGTAGAGCCAATGCTTCTAAATCAAAAACTGTTAAACAAGGTATACAAACCAAGGGAACTCGTCCTTTGGGAGCGTGTAACGGAAAAATTTCATCGTCAATAACTTGGGTATGATATTGACGATTAAATCCAGCCTTCTGCTAAGTACATCAACCTTAGCTGACTTGGTGAACCAAGCTTTTCTAGCGCCGAGAGTTGGCCTTGATCGAGGTTCGGGCTTTTATCCAAGTATACTCGTCCGTTCGGTGTATCTAGAGGGAGCTTGTAAGTCAACGTCTTATTGATATCCTGTGCCTTTCCTTGGTCGATAGATCTTACTGCTGGCATTAGCCAGTCCCAATCTTCTTTGAGCAACTTCTTAAGTGCACTGTTGGCCTCTGACTCAGTTTGGCTCGGTGTATCTTCGATACTCAATTTATTCGTTGATCCAACATCTGGCACCAAGTTCTCACTTGCATCAGAGCCCAACATTTTCTTAAGCGTTAAGCGCGCCAATTCCATATCCTGAGCTTCTTTCGGTGCTTGAGGTGATGTCATAGATTTGTCTTCTTTTGGGCCTAGGTACGCAATCAAAGCACGTCCTGATGCAGCATCTTGCATACTAAAGGAGAACTTCCCTTTGCTGTTAGACACTTCAATTCGAGGTAACACACCAGACATAGGTTCTTGGTGAATTTGCTCTTGAACTTCGTTGTTCAGACAGTAGGAACTCGCTTGACCGGCTACAAACCCAGAACCAGTGATTAAGCCAGATGCTGCTACACTGCCTAGCGCTTCTTTTGCAACAACAAGGACACCAGTTGTGCCCACAGAGGTGACACCAAATGCACCAAGGCTTCCCGTCGCCATACCTAAGGTCGCTCCAACCGCACCTTCAGCAGATTGAGTGGCGTGCTCGTGCGCTAATGCTTGTTGTATCGGCAATGCCAACCTTTGGTCATGACCGGGCAATTGCGCAATCTGTTCTAGTTGGTGATAGTGCGCCTCAGCATCACCATTGACTGCCGACTTATGTAATTCACGCCCCGTGGCGATCAACAAACCAACACCTGGTAACGCCAAGTTAATTACTGCGTTGATACCAGTCCCTTTGATTGTTTCTTTTGCCATCTCAAGCAGTTCAGCACCTAAGCCGTCCATTTTGCCTGGGTATTGGTTTTCGATGCTGACTTGTAAGCGTGGGTCTTTGCTGATCGAATCGAACGTGCTTTTTAGATTTTTATAAGCTTTATCGTCAATCTTCACTTCATCTAATAGGCTTACGACTTCGAGGACCTTACGCGCAGTTAAAGGCTCGCCACGATACCCTGCTGTGCTCACAAGAGAGAATGCCAATAATGCCGTTTCTGGTTTTTCTTCTTTTAGCAGCGCCTGTTTTAAATCAAGGTGGGTCTTAATATTTTCTTGGTGGTACTTTTGATATGTAGATCGCAATATGGTGTCACTCACTGCCGTGAACTTTTGCCCTTTATGAAAGGTCGACGGCTCTTTGGCTTTACCGTGCTTACTGATCACCCGCTTATCTTTTTGTGCCGCGACAGTACGAAATTGATCCAAGCTCGGAATCTGGCTTTGGCTAGTTGAAATTACCATGGGTGAACTCCTTAAACTCTAAGTGTCTCAATGTGGGATTGTTCTGGATTGATAAATTGGGTTGGGTCTTGGTCTAACATTGCAAATCGAGCCTGCCAGAGTAGGGTTTGCTCATTTAGAAGGTGAAACCAAGTTGATAGGCTCGCTGCGTTTAAGTACTCAATCGGCTTTCTGCCCGCAAGAACCAATTGCCTACCATTTGGTGCAAGTGAAAGGGTCAAGCTCCCATCCGCGATACCGAAATAGTTAGCATGCGCAATGAGTTCAAGACCTTTCAGTCTCAGTTCACCGCTTTTTTCGAGACCGCCAAAAACCACCGATAAAACAAAATCGTTTTGATCTGCCTCACTAAAGTAAATAACGTAACGATCATCAACTAATAATTGGCAACGATTTTCTTCAGCAAAATAAAGTGGAGGTAGTTCATTTATTTCACAAAACTCTTTTATTAGAACTTGTAATGTGTTCATCGTTTATTCCTTCTGTTTTATCTTGCTAGTAAACAACAAATAGTATAATTACGATGTCGAAAGTGGCTTTTATTTTGTTGATTTTCTAAACTGTCGTGATGTGTAGCACAAAGAACAAATGAATTTAATCGTCTTTGTTACGCAATTAAGCTCTCTAGTGTGAGGTTCCCCTGAACAGTTCTTGATGCTCAAGAAGAGTTATGCTGTAAAGCTCTTTGCGAAGTGTTTGGATTCACCGCAGTGGGTAAACAAGGATCGGACTCTGTCGTCAGAGTCTGTGTTTACCCCCTGAAGTCTTCGAGAGCAGAGCTTAGTAACGGTTCTATTGGATTTAGTGAGTTGCCAGCTTGCAAGCATACTTACAGCAGGAGGGGGGGAGTATAGCAAACTGGCTAAATCACTGGTTCTTATAAATTATCGTTTTTACTTCATCTAGCTGTTCTTAGTCAAGGTAAGGAGGTAGCTCGCCCCCTTTCATTTCGATATATAAAAAAAATAGGCCAATACTGAGAGCCCCCCTTGGCACTCTTAACCTATACTACCCTCTCGGTGTTTATATAGGTTCTAAGAGGTCACAATGCCTACTATCTCAGCGATTCATCAACCGATGAACTCAACAGCAATAAAGAAAAGCAACCACGCAGAATCAACTCAAAGTATCGTAAAAAGTGTACATGCCTCATCAGCAAAACAAACCTCTATAGGTTCAAGCGTCGCAAGCCCAACGACTGGCAAGTCTCATTTCAATCACGCCTATACATCACCAAAAGGGACACAAGAATTCTACTCGCAAAACAAAATGTCTTTTTCACAAAAACTAGAAAACTTTTTATCCGAGTATTTGATAAGTAAACCTGGCAGTGAAAAGAAAAGAGTAAAAGAACTGTCAAACATTGCGAATGTAACGGTAAGCAAAGATTTCAACGTCACCTGCCCACTTCCAAGTAAAGTCGGGGGCTTTAAACAGTTACTTTCAGATATAACAAAAGGACACTCTCCAACTAAAGGTGAGTTCTACCCTAAATTTAAAGCTCTAGTCCAACAATCTTTCAGCGAGATTATTTCTCTAGCACCGAAGAAAGGCCATAAAGATACTATCGAACTCAAGTCGCCATCGGTCGTATCACCTTTAGTTGATAGGCCTGTGTCAGATACTAATGTGACATCAAAAACCGCGCCTACTTCACTAGGAGTAACATCAGAACCAAGCCTAGAGACATCTAAGGGCAGCATAAGCTCATCAGAAAAAACAACCATAGAAAAGAGCAAGCAAGCTGACAATCAAAAAAACGCGACTAAAGAGCAAGTAACAGACGTTAAGTTACAAAACTATTATGAGCATGAGAGCACTTCTATCAAGAAAGAATTTGAATCACTATTTAACGCATATGCTAGCTCAAGCACTAAACATGCTGAATACGCACAGAGCTATTCTTATGATTGGTCAATGACATACTCTAATGGGTGTTACCAACTTGAATCATTACCTAAAATGGCTGAAGAATTTGCAAGTAAGTTTTGTAAGCTAACTGAAGAGCACTCCCCTAATGGTTCCTTAGGGAAGTTAGTAAAAAAAGCGTTAACAAATAAGACAACATTAGGGCAGATGTTGAGAGTTAACAAGGCCTCTACGCTAGGTCCTATGTCTCAACTGTTGCCTACAACACTGAAGGTGGTATTAAAAAGCAACTTATCTACCGAAACCGCTGCAACCTTCCAAAAAGTAGTAAAACAGGAAGTGAGCGAACAAGAACAACTTAATGCACTAAAACAGAAACAATTACCGTCACAGCTACAAAAGCTTGAACTTCAAACTAACCTCTACCAGTCTAATGTAAAAGAGTTTCCAGAAGCAGATTTAAAATGTCGTAACTTCCAAAAAGCTTTAGTAAAAGCAGTGAACAGAACTAATTCTGTTGATAAAAATAACGAACTACAAAGAAAAACAGAATTTAGAGGGCAAGGAACAGTGTTTAAAGAACTAAGCCCTAGCATAGATTTACCTGTAAATGATCAAAGTAAACACACGCTATTCGATACGAACAAAACCTACGGTATTGGGGACTTTGATAACATTGTAAGCAGTAATTTTGTAATCAAAGAAAAGACAGACTCATTCGAGAATCACCTATCAAGGTTAAATCAGAACATTGGCTTCCATATCGAAAAACTTCCAAATGAAGCCGAAGTCGCCAATGTAAACACACTCGGCATTAACCCATTAAATATTGATGTAGATAGAATGATGGCAAAATTGACGAATCTAAAACCTCTATTGTTAGAGCCAAAACCAAGTTGGAGAAGCCGACTAATTCAGCTGTTTCACCCTAAAGGTGCCGAAAACGAAGCTGAACGTCTGTCTTATCAATATATGGATATTTCACACTTACAGGCACTGAAAGACGATATATCAACCAGTTCGGAGGCAATGAAATTAACCGACCTATCGAATAAACCTTGGATGCAATATTTAGTGGCAAAGCAAGTTGAATCACTAAAATCAGATTGCCAAAGTTATAAATTGGGGCCATTTACCATCGCCTCTCCAGCGAAAAAGCAACTAGATGCACTGCTAAGTTCGAACGAATGGCTACAGAGCAAAGCTTAAAAACAAAACTTGATGATCGCACGTGATCCCTTGTTTTCGCAAAGTAAATTATTGAGGTGTAATGTTGAAATTTGAAGCCGTATTATCAGAACTTGCTGAACTATGGGGAATTGAGATCCCCGTTGAATCCGATGCGATTGAAATAATCGATAATCAGGAAAGCCTTTGGGTTCTAGAATCGCCAAAGCAATCAGATTTATTTACCTTGTATACCCCTCTACATGTCATTGTAGACCAATATAAGATGAGTGATTGGTTAAGTTTAAATATGCAGCGGGACTTACTTGGAAGCTGCTGGATTGGACTAAACAACGAAGAACTATGTCTAGGCGTGTCCTTACCAAAGGATAAATTTGACCATAACGAGCTGAATAATATTTTTGAAAATATGCATTTAATTAAAGATAAGGTTCATGCTTTACATGATTGCAATGAAAATGTTCATATTGATCTGGCTTTAATTAATGTGAAATTTATGTAGCTAACGGGTAGATAAAGTTACAACTCATTTTATCTGAATCGCGAGGTGACAAGTTTGCGTGTCATCAGCACGGCTTTGTTGCGTAATTCAGTTAGAGACAGAGCAGCCCCATTTCGTGCGTTTCTTAGTCAATACAGCAAGTTTCAGGCATACCTAACCCAGTGAGCTTGTTCAACGCTTTTATCATCGCG
>NZ_JBGONH010000066.1:0-23172 GCF_041439075.1 Vibrio sp. FF145 | reverse complement strand
TAGTAAGACTCGCTACACTGTGCGATCTAAACACCTTAAATGATAGGTGTTGCCTCAATGAGTGGCTTTTTGGTCTTTAGGTTTCTAAGAAGTTTAAGCTTGTTGTTTCTCTAGCTCAGCTTCTTTCACTTCGTCTTTGATTAGAGAATCAACGATTACCGCACATGCTGCATCACCAGTGATGTTCAGAGCAGTACGAATCATGTCGAAGATACGGTCTAGAGCGAATAATAGAGGTAGACCTTCGATAGGGATACCAGCTGCTAGAAGAACCGCAACCACTAGGAAAGAAGGACCTGGAACACCTGCTTGACCAACTGCGCCTAGCGTAGAGGTTACGATGATAGCAACGTAAGCGCCCATAGACAGGTCGATGTTGAACAGCTGTGCAAAGAAGATAGCAACCAGGCCGTAGTAAATTGCATTACCAGACATGTTGATCGTCGCACCAAGTGGCAGAACGAATGAAGCCGTAGAGTTGCGAACGCCAAGTTCTTTCTCTACCGTTTCCATTGTTACTGGTAGTGTCGCCATTGAAGATGCTGTTGATAGTGCAACCGCTTGAGGCTTCTTCATTGCCACTAGGAACTTCTTAGCTGAAGTCTTAGTGAAGATTTGAATCATCAGTGGGTAAGCAACAAAGCCGAAGATAAGAATCGCAGCGATGTAAACAATGAACAGCTTGAACACGACCATAAGCGCGCCAAAACCAAACGTACCTACTGCTTCAGCCATTAGGCCGAATACGCCAAGTGGTGCAATGATCATAACTTTGTTGATCATCCATACCATAGCGTCAACGATAGCATTTACACCGTTGATGATAGGGTCACGTTTCTCTTTTGCTTGTTTAGAAATCGCAATACCAAAGAATAAGCAGAAAACGAGAATTTGCAGAATGTTTGCTTCATTCAGTGATTGGAAAACGTTGGTAGGGATCATGCCAGTGATGGTTGCCCAGAACGTTGGAAGTTCGCCTTTCGCAGCGTATTCTGAAGAGAACATACCTTCAACGCCAGAAACATCGATACCACGACCGGGTTCGAACACTTCACCCATTACAAGCGCTAGTGCCACAGCAAGTGCAGACGTTAGTGCAAAGTAACCCAGTGTTGTTACACCGACTTTACCAGCCGATGAGCTATTACCTAGACCTGCAGCACCTGAAATTAGGGCAACTGCGACTAGAGGAATCACCAGCATCTTGATCAAATTGATGAAGATAGCACCCAGTGGAGCGAACATTGTTGCGCTGTCACCCATCATCGCGCCGACTGCTGTACCGATGATCATTGCAATAACGACTTGAATGCCAATATTGCTTAGTAAACTCTTTTCTTTTAACACTTCCATAACCTCTGTGCTACTAAATATAAAAATCCCAGAATTACTCACCAATGAACGATGTGCCATTGGATAAATATTTCGCGAAGAGTTTTACACGTATCCTTTACATTTATCAATATGAGCAGAGGTGAAAGTCTCTTAAAAACAGCAGGTGAATGGCTATTAGATGTTTTTTCACACCAAAGCAAACGTTTTCTTTGGTTTTTCGTTGTTCGGTTATTTGTAAGATTTATAAAAGTGTTTTTATTGATCGCTTTGTGAATGGATTGTGCTTCGCGTCGCTTGCTTACTTTTGTTAACATTTAATCCATATCTTTGCGTTTTTTCTATACAGATTAATCTGGCTGAAAATGATAAAGCTTGTTGTGGGAAATTTAGCCTGAACTATGCTTAAGGTATCTATTTATTACCAAGATGTTACCTCTGCGCTTTAAATAAAACGTCTATCTAGCATCTCAGTTGTAAGGAGAGGGGCTATGACTTTTATATTAAAGTACTTGTTTGCGTTTCTTCTGTTGTTCAGCTCTGTGTTCGCTCAGGCCGATGATGTCTGGGTGATTGAGGTGAACGGAGGGATAGGTCCGGCGACCAGTGATTACCTCACTAGAGAAATAGAACAAGCTCACGATGAGCAAGCAAAACTCATCATTTTGAAAATGAATACGCCTGGCGGGTTAGATTCGTCGATGCGTGACATTATTCGATCCATCACCACCTCACCGATTCCAGTCGCTACTTGGGTTGGGCCTGCGGGTTCGCGAGCAGCGAGCGCCGGAACCTATATTTTACTTGCCAGCCACGTTGCTTCCATGGCGCCCGGAACTAATCTAGGTGCAGCAACCCCTGTGTCTCTTGGCGGTGGCAAAGCGCCGACTAATCCCTTGTCGCCTCAAGACGATACCAATAAAGACGATAGCACTTCTGCGAGTGAGCAAGACGCAACCAAACAAGAGAACTCAGACCAAGTAAAAGCCACCACAGCGATGGAAAAGAAAGTCATTAATGATGCAGCTGCCTACATCGTCAGTTTGGCTAAGCTGCACAAACGTAACGAAGAATGGGCAGAAAAAGCGGTGCGAGAGGCCGCAAGTTTGGATTCTGAGAATGCACTCTCGCTTAACGTGATTGATTTTATTGCCAGCGACCTTCAGCAATTGGTTGAACTGAGCAACGGACGCGTCATCACCATCAACGGTGTCAGTCAGGAAGTCCAACTGAGTGATGTTTCTTTTGTCGAGCGAGAACAAGACTGGCGCTTTAGTTTGCTTTCGGTGATCACTAATCCAAATGTTGCTTACATTCTGATGCTAATCGGTATCTATGGTTTGTTGCTTGAGTTCTATAACCCTGGCGTCGGCTTACCGGGTGTATTGGGCGGCATCTGTCTGTTATTAGCGATGTACTCCTTACAAATGCTACCGGTGAGTTACGCGGGCCTTGCTTTAATCCTATTGGGAATTGCCTTAATGGTGGCAGAGGCCTTTAGCCCGAGCTTCGGGATTTTCGGTTTGGGTGGCGTCGCCGCATTCACATTGGGCTCGATCATGCTGATGGATACCGAAGTGCCGGGTTATCAAATCGCATTGCCGTTAATTATCGGTATTAGCCTATTCTCTGTCGCTTTTATCGTTGTAACTATCTCTATGCTAGTCCGAGTGAGAAACAAGCCGGTGACTACGGGGATGGAAGCGGTTGTCGGCGACACTGGCAAAGTGGTAAGCGGCTTCCCCGGTGCGGGTCGAGTATTGGTTGAAGGGGAGATATGGCAAGCCAAATGCGCGAGTGAATTGCAAGCGGGGCAGCTTATTAGAGTGACCAAACTGACTGGGTTGTTGTTGGATGTTGAGGCGTTGCCCGATGAGACATCATCGAAATCTAGCTAGCGCGACATGCTAGAACAAACTTGATTGAATTATTTATTGCTTAACCATCGTTACCATTAGGGGGCGGTTATGTTTATACACACTATAGGTATTGTCATTGTGCTCGTTATCTTGCTGATAGCCAGCATGTTCAGAGTGCTGCGCGAGTACGAGCGTGCAGTGGTGTTCTTCCTCGGGCGCTTTTACGGCGTCAAAGGGCCGGGGTTGATTATCATCATTCCTTTCATTCAACAAATCGTAAGAGTGGATCTACGAACTATCGTGTTGGACGTACCAACACAAGATTTGATCACACGCGATAACGTGTCAGTGAAGGTGAATGCCGTGGTCTATTTTCGAGTGCTGGATCCGAAGATGGCGATCAATAACGTAGAGAACTACCTCGAAGCGACCAGTCAACTGTCACAAACAACGTTGCGTTCAGTATTAGGACAGCATGAGTTGGATGAATTGCTGTCTGAGCGAGAAGAGCTCAATAGAGACTTGCAAGCGATACTGGATCAACACACCGATAACTGGGGGATCAAGATTGCCAATGTCGAGATCAAGCATGTGGATCTTGATGACAGTATGGTGCGAGCTCTAGCTAAGCAAGCCGAGGCGGAACGTTCACGTCGAGCTAAGGTGATCCATGCAACAGGGGAACTAGAAGCATCAACCAAGCTGAAAGAGGCTGCAGAGGTTCTTAATCAAGCGCCAAATGCGATTCAGCTGCGTTACATGCAAACACTAACAGAAGTGGCGAATGAGCGAACCTCTACAATCATATTCCCAATGCCCATCGATCTGGTCGAGAAGATAACCGACCCGATCAAAGCGACGCTCAATGAGGCTGCGATTAAGAAAGCGATGAAAGCTGATGAGTAGTTAGCGTGAATGACGAGTTATAAAAAAGGCTCCACAGTTGTGGAGCCTTTTAGTATTTGAATCGCTGGTTTTATTTAACGACCATTGATTACGAACGTCTATTTAATGACCGTCGATTATTTCTGCGTTGCCGCTTTCATTGGCGTAACAAACTCCGCAAGTGCTTTAAGCATTGCTTCTGGTTGTTCAACGTTGTTTTCAATGATTTTCACAACCGCTGAGCCAGAGATAGCACCTGCAGCGCCCGCTACAATCGCTTCTTTCACTTGTTCAGGAGCAGAGATACCGAAACCAAGCAGTGCTGGTGGCGCATCAAACTTGTTCAAACGATCAAGTAGGGCAGTTACAGGCATGTTTGCTTTTGTTTCTGCACCCGTTACGCCTGAGCGAGAAAGTAGGTATGTGTAACCGCCACCTAGCTCAGAAACTGATTGAAGTGTTTCATCGCTTGCTGTTGGCGGAGCAATAAAGATTGGGTGAACTCCAAACTTCTTCGCAGCAGCAACAAATTCGCCGCTTTCATTGGTTGGTACATCAGCAATCAATACTGAATCGATACCTGCTTTTGCGCAGCGTTCGTAGAAGTTCTCAATACCACGTGCGTAAACCAAGTTCGCGTACATCAGTAGGCCGATTGGCAGCTCTGGGTATTTAGCGCGAATTTGACCAATAAGATCAAAACACACATCTGGCGTTACTTTAGAATCTAAAGCACGAATGTTTGCGCCTTGGATTGTTGGGCCATCTGCAAGCGGATCAGAGAATGGAATACCAAGCTCAAGTGCATCTGCACCCGCTTCAACCAAGGTTTCCATGATCTTAAGTGATTGCTCAGGGTTGGGATCGCCAACCGTTACGAATGGTACAAATGCGCCCTGATTCTTTTCAGCTAAGCGAGTGAAGAGTGATTGATAGCGATCCATTATAATGCTCCTTTCTCTTTAAGAATGTCGTGTACAGAGAAAATGTCTTTGTCACCGCGACCAGATAAGTTAACGACTAATAGCTGTTCTTTCTCTGGGTCGTCGTGAGCCATTTTTACAGCGTGAGCCACAGCATGAGATGACTCTAGTGCTGCGATAATACCTTCTTTACGTGCAATCAATTGGAACGCTTCTAGCGCTTCGTCATCGGTCACGTTGTCGTATTCAGCACGGCCAATCGCATTTAGGTGCGCGTGTTGAGGACCAACTGATGGGAAATCTAGACCCGCAGATACAGAGTAAGACTCTTCTACTTGGCCGTTCTCATCTTGCATCAGTGGGGCTTTCATACCGAAGAAAATACCGGTTTTACCGTGTTTAAGCGGCGCGCCGTGTTGGTCAGTATCAATACCTTTACCAGCAGGCTCTACACCGATTAGGCGAACAGACTCTTCTTCAATGAAATCAGCGAACATGCCGATAGCGTTTGAACCACCGCCAACACAAGCGATAACGGCATCAGGAAGGCGACCTTCACGAGCTAGAATTTGGTTTTTCGTTTCTTCACCAATCATGCGTTGGAAATCACGAACAATCGTTGGGAATGGGTGAGGACCCGCTGCAGTACCCAATAGGTAGTGCGCGTCTTCATAAGTTGCAGACCAGTCACGTAGCGCTTCGTTACATGCATCTTTTAGCGTTGAAGAGCCAGAATGAACAGGGATAACCTCTGCGCCCATCAACTTCATGCGGAATACGTTCGGGCTTTGACGTTCAACGTCTTTTGCACCCATGTAAACGCGACACTTAAGGCCTAGTAGAGCACAAGCAAGCGCTGTTGCAACACCGTGTTGGCCTGCGCCAGTTTCAGCGATGATTTCTTGCTTACCCATACGTTTAGCAAGTAGCGCTTGGCCAAGTACTTGGTTTGTCTTATGTGCGCCGCCGTGAAGTAGATCTTCACGCTTTAGGTACAGTTTGGTTTTTGTACCTTTAGTCAGGTTACGCGTTAGCGTTAGTGCCGTTGGACGACCTGCGTACTCTTGCAGAAGCGTCATGAATTCACTGCGGAACTCAGGATCGGCTTGTGCATCAATAAATGCTTGTTCTAGTTGGTCTAGTGCTGGGACTAGGATCTGCGGTACGTATTGACCACCGTATTCACCGAAGTAGGCATCGAGTTTAGC
This sequence comes from Vibrio sp. FF145, assembly GCF_041439075.1. NCBI lineage: Bacteria > Pseudomonadati > Pseudomonadota > Gammaproteobacteria > Vibrionales > Vibrionaceae > Vibrio > Vibrio sp. FF145. The sequence goes on along the minus strand of NZ_JBGONH010000066.1, from coordinate 16,965 downwards.
CATTGTGTTATTCCTTCAATTCTATTGGAGTGTCTTCACACCAAGTCATTTAATCTTGTTTGAGCTTCGCAAAAGGCAAAGCTCACAAATATGTTTTTAGTTTCCGCTTTCTAGCTCTGGTTTTTGCTTCTAGAAGCCAGACTAGTAATTACGAATCGCTGCAAAAGCGCGTTGCAGCTTGTCTGCGTCTTTTTTACCAGGAGCGGATTCAACGCCAGAGTTTAGGTCTAATCCTAAGCAGCCCAACTTAGCCGCTTGGTTAGCATTTTCTGGGCTTAGACCTCCTGCCAACATGATTGCGCTTTGGTTGTTGATTAAGCTCCAATCGAACGCTTGGCCAGTACCACCCGTTTGAGAACCCACTTTAGTATCTAGCAGGTGACGAGTCACGTTGCTTTTCAGTAATTCTGGTAGCGCACTTTCAGCGCCGTTTTCAGCACTGCAAGCCACACCGTAAGCTTTCCAAATCTCAACGTTTTCAGGTAGTGATTGTTTTAACTCATCGACAAATGCTTGAGACTCATCACCGTGCAGTTGCACAGCGAATAGGCCTAGCTCAGATACCGTTTTCGTAACATCTGCTACGCTGTGGTTTTGGAACACGCCCACGTAGTTCAGCGGTGCGCCGCTCATGGTTAAACGAGCCGCTTCGATATCCACATGACGCTTAGACGCTTCAACGAAAATCAGACCACCGAATACCGAACCTGCTTGATACGCTTTCGCGGCATCGTCAGAGTTAGTTAAACCACACACCTTGTTTTCACCGAGTGTTACTTTGCGCACTGCGAGTTCAAGGTTCTTCTCTGCCATTAAAGAGCTGCCGATTAGGAAGCCGTCTGCAAACGTTGAAAGGTCACGAACTTGTTGATGTGTGTAGATGCCAGACTCTGAAATCACGACTGCGTTTGGAGCCAGTTCGCGAACCTGCGGAGCCAACTCTTTAGTACGGTTCAGATCAGTCGAAAGGTCACGTAGGTTACGGTTATTAATACCGATCACTTTTGCTTTTAAAGCGACTGCGCGGTGAAGCTCTTCTTCGTTACTGACTTCGGTTAGTACACCCATATTTAGCGAGTGAGCAACTTCAGCAAGTGCTTGGTACTCTTCATCATCTAGTACCGATAGCATTAGCAAAATTGCGTCAGCTGAGTAGTGACGAGCTAGGTAAACTTGGTAGGTATCAACCATGAAGTCTTTACACAGGATTGGCTGCTTAGCAATGCTGCGAACCTTTGGCAAAAACTCAAAGTCACCTTGGAAGTATTTCTCGTCTGTCAGCACTGAAATCGCGTTGGCGTGGTTGTTGTAAACCGATGCAATGTAGTCCAAATCAAACTCGTCACGGATTAAACCTTTTGACGGTGATGCCTTCTTACATTCAGTGATGAAAACGGTTTGCTCGCCGCTCAGTGCATCATAAAAGCTGCGGTCTGTTGCAGTTAGTGACGCTTTAAACTCGTCCAGTGGTTGAGTCTGCTTACGCGCTTCAACCCATTGGTATTTATCACGAACGATTTTTGCTAGTACTTCCGCCATTTCAGCTTCTTTGACTGAAACGTGGGTCGACAATTTATCGGTAGTCTGTGTCATGTTCTTTGTCTCGTCGTTCGTTAGGCGTGTGCAGCAAGCTTTTGTACAAGCTCGTACGCTTTGCCAGAGTTCATTGCGTCAATCGCTTGCTGTGCGTTGGCTTTTAGATCTTCGTGACCAAATAGACGCATCAATAGAGCAACGTTCACGGCTACTGCGCCAACTTGGGCTTCAGTGCCTTTACCCGTTAGGATATCGGTTGTGATTGCTTTGTTTTCTTCTGGCTCGCCGCCCTTGATTGCTTCAAGAGGGTGAGTGTTCAAACCAAAGTCTGCCGGTGTCACTGTGTATTCGTGAATTGCGCCGTCTTTGATTTCAGCAACGATGGTTTCGCCATGAATAGCCACTTCATCAAGGCCGCTACCGTGCACAACGGCAGCACGCTTCATGCCCATTTGCAGCATGGTTTCCGCGATAGGGCGTACTAGCTCTTTGCTGTAAACACCCATTAGCTCGATGTTAGGGCGAGCAGGGTTAATCAGTGGGCCAAGGATGTTGAAGATAGTACGTGTTTTCATAGTTTGACGAACAGGCATCGCGTGACGCACGCCACCGTGGTATTGCGGAGCAAATAGGAATGCTACGCCAAGTTCATCAACAGCCGTACGTGTATCTTCCGCGGTCATCGCTAGGTTAATGCCGAACGAGTCCAGTAAGTCAGAAGAACCTGATTTGCTCGATACACTGCGGTTACCGTGTTTTGCGACTTTTAAGCCACACGCTGCTGCTACAAATGCAGAAGTTGTAGAAATGTTGATGGTGTTGTGACCGTCGCCACCTGTACCTACGATGTCTGCAAAATCGTAATCAGGACGTGGGAACGGGTTTGCATTGGCAAGCAGTGCTTTCGCTGCGCCAGCGATTTCATCAGGCGTTTCGCCTTTGATTTTTAATGCAGTCAGAGCCGAAGCCATCAAGATTGGGTCTAGCTCACCCTTGATGATCACATCAAACAATTGTTGGCTTTCTTCTTGAGTAAGAGACTGCTGTTCGTAAAGTTTATTAATCTGTTCCATGATCGTTTCCTAGTTAGTCTTTTGGTCAAGAGTCGCTGTCTTCTCAAGGGGAGAGCTTTTCTCTAAATGAATAGGTTTCTCAAGAGCCCATTCGATAGCGTTCGCCAGAAGCGTTGCACCGTAGGTCGTCATAATTGATTCAGGGTGGAATTGGAATCCACAAACCTTGTCTTGTTCTTGAACCACAGACATTACCAAATCATCGACTTCAGCTGTCACTGTTAAGCTATCAGATACATGCGTTGCTACTAAAGAGTGGTAGCGAGCGATAGCCAGCGGCGAAGGTAAGCCTTGGTAAGTCGCATGATTTTGGTGTTCCATCATCGACACCTTACCATGAATGATTTCGCCAGCGCCTGCAACGGTGCCACCGTAGGCTTCAACAATCGCTTGGTGGCCTAAGCAAATACCAATCATTGGCACTTTGCCTTTTAGTAGCTGAATCAGCTCAGGCATACAGCCCGCATCAGCCGGAGCACCAGGGCCTGGCGAAAGCAGTGCAACAGGGTTGTCTAGTTCGTTGATCGCCGCTTCAACAACCTTTGCAGGAATGTTGTTACGGTAAATTTTCACGCTGTGACCTAATGAACGGAACTGGTCTACAAGGTTGTAAGTGAATGAGTCGAAGTTATCGATGAATACAATATCAGCCATGATTACGACTCCTTCTTATTTGAGATGTTCTTAGTATGTGCAGCTTGAATCGCAGAGATGACCGCTTGAGCTTTGCCGCGAGTTTCATCTGCTTCTGCTTGTGGGTCAGAGTCGAACACCACGCCCGCGCCTGCTTGCACTTGTGCTACGCCATCTTCAACGTAAGCAGAGCGAATTACGATACAAGTATCTAAAGTGCCTTCACCGGTTAGGTAACCGACTGCACCGCCGTAGCTACCACGGCGCGTTTTTTCTACATCACGAATAAGCTGCATTGCACGGATTTTTGGTGCGCCCGTTAGCGTACCCATGTTCATACAAGCTTGGTAAGCGTGTAGGGCATCTAAATCTTCACGTAGCTGACCTACAACACGAGAAACCAAGTGCATCACATGGCTGTAGCGGTCAACTTTTAGCAAGTCTGCTACGTGGCGAGTGCCAGCTTCTGCAATACGTGCCACATCGTTACGTGCTAGGTCAACCAGCATCATGTGTTCAGCGTTTTCTTTCTTGTCGGTACGTAGTTCAAGTTCGATACGGCTATCTAGGTCGAAATCAATTTGACCATTCGGGCGCTTACCACGACGACGAGTACCAGCAATTGGGTAAATTTCAATTTGGTTGGTTTCAGTTTCGTACTTCAGAGCACTTTCAGGAGAAGCACCAAACAGAGTAAACAGCTCGTCTTGCATGTAGAACATGTAAGGGCTTGGGTTACTTTGCTTGAGTTCTTTGTAAGCAGCCAGTGGAGCAGGGCAAGGCAGTGTGAAGCGGCGTGAAGGTACCACTTGGAATACGTCGCCTTTTACTACGTATTCTTTTAAGTCACGAACCGTTTGGCAGAAGTCTTCATCTGAAACGCTTGGTACAGCTTCAACGTTGTTGAGCGGCGTGACTTCTGTGATGGCTTTCAGTGATTGACACTGAGTTTGAATATCAGCTAAGCGCTCAGTTAGCCGTACTTTGATGCTGTCATCTTGAGCGAACAAGCTCGCATGAAGTAGGCCTTCGTTCTCTTGATGGTCGAAACGCAATAGTGTCTCGGCAACGTAGAAAACAAAGTCAGGACAATTGTTGGTTGCTTCAGCATCACCTAGCGGTTCAAAGTTCGCCACGATGTCATAAGCGAATAAGCCCGCCATGAATAGTGCGTGTTTGTTATCTGCGTCTTGCTCAAAGCTGTGCTGCACTAAACGTAGAGCATCGAATGAAGAGGCTTCTCTTAAACGTGAGTCTTCATCTACTTCGTTGCTTGGCTCGATAAAAGTCAGCGTCAAAACGTTATCAGTCAGGTCAGATTTAATTTCTGCTTTCACATTTTGAGTTAGGTGTTCGATAAGCGCTTGACCGTTTTCAGTCAATGCTTGAAAGGTTACTTCATGTCCGCGACATACGATGCGAACAGCAGAGTCGATAAGGAGTAGGCTTGTCAGGTTCTGTTTAGATTCAATCTCAGCAGATTCCAACAACAGACTGTCTGTTTTGTTTTCACACAAAGTATGAAAAACGCTGGTTGGATCTTGCGAGTAAGGAACGGAAGAATTGATGACCTCAATGGTTCCCAGCTTTTTGATTTCAATGGCCTTGTTCACAAGACCTCCTTTATGATTCTTTAAATTTCCTGTCGTACATAGTCGCATAAAGATACTGTTCACCCAATCTAGAATATGGTCAATTCGTTGATTTGTTAGTCAGTTGAATGTGAGATGTTCGACAAATTAAAAAGCCCGCTATGAAAGCGGGCTTAGTGATAACTTTTTTATAAACAAACTGTTTAACTAGAAGTACACGTTAGCCCACCAAGAACTTGTCCAAGTGCGCCACCAATTAAGCTCTGAACTTGCTTCTACTGAAGAAAGTTCTAAAACTTTATCTTTATGGTTTTGGTTAAATTCTTGTAACATAGTGAACCTATCAAATGTGATACTTCGTATTTGTGTACTAGTTAACTAGTTTTGCGCTTGCAGGTCAAGTGCGTTGACACAAATATAACGATAAAAATTGAAAACAATGAAAAAGAATATATGAGAATTGATCTACATAGTCATACAACAGCCTCAGATGGCCGACTTACTCCACCTGAACTGATTGACCGAGCGCTAGGCTTTAACATCGAAGCGTTAGCGATTACAGATCATGATACGACTGATGGGCTTGCAGAAGCACGCAGCTATATTGCTGATAACAATCTTCCTATTCAGTTGATTAACGGCATCGAGATCTCAACCGTTTGGCAAAACAAAGATATCCATATTGTTGGGTTAAACGTCGATCCTGAATCACCAGAATTGAAAGCGTTAATTGAACAACAGAAGCAACACCGTGTTGGACGTGCAGAGATGATTGCTCAACGTCTTGAGAAAGCGACTCGTGAAGGTGTGTTAGAAGAGGTTAAGTTGATTGCAGGTGATGCACCAATTACTCGAGCACACTTTGCGAAATGGTTAGTCGACAATGGTTACGCGAAAACCATGCAGCAGGTGTTTAAAAAGTTTCTTACGCGCAACAATCCAGGTTATGTGCCGCCAACATGGTGCTCAATGAGTGATGCTGTCACGGCTATTCATGCGGCTGGTGGTCAAGCGGTATTAGCTCACCCTGCGCGATATGGCCTTACCGCCAAGTGGGTTAAACGCCTTCTCGCTGCATTTGTTGAAGCAAATGGTGACGCTATGGAAGTCGCTCAGCCTCAGCAAGCGCAACAAGAAAGACGCACACTTGCGGATTATGCTATACAATACAAACTATTAGCCTCCCAAGGCAGTGACTTCCATTATCCATCTCCGTGGATGGAACTTGGACGTAATCTCTGGCTACCTTCTGGGGTCGAAGAAGTATGGAAAGATTGGGAGTTTCAAACGGTTTCACCAACTGATACCGATGACAGTATTTAGGTGAACCAGCTCCTTCTGATGATAGAGTCGAGAGATTCGATAACGAGGATCAACAATGAGCCAGTTTTTTTATGTACACCCAGATAACCCACAAGCGCGCTTAATTACTCAAGCGGTTGCGATTATTCGCAATGGCGGCGTTGTGGTTTATCCAACAGATTCAGGTTATGCACTGGGTTGTCAGCTTGAGAATAAACAAGCACTCGAACGCATCTGTAAAATTCGTCGAATCGATGATAAGCACAATTTCACTTTGTTATGCCGTGACCTTTCTGAGTTGTCACTGTATGCACGAGTAGATAACGTGGCTTTCCGTCTGCTTAAGGCGCACACGCCAGGTGCTTACACGTTTATTTTCAAAGCAACAAAAGAAGTGCCAAAGCGTTTGATGAACGCTAAGCGTAAAACGATCGGTATTCGTGTACCAGACAACAAAATTGCGCTAGATCTTCTAGAAGCAATGGGCGAGCCATTGATGTCGACGTCTCTGATTCTTCCGGGTAACGAGACCACTGAATCGGATCCTGAAGAAATTCGTGACAGCCTAGAGCATGCGGTTGATGTCATTTTGAATGGCGGCTACTTAGGTGAACAACCAACCACGGTTATTGACTTCAGTGACGATGACGCCGTTGTTTTACGTCGTGGTGCCGGTGATCCAGCGCCGTTTGAATAATAGCGTTACTGATTAACAGTCTGTAACGAAACAGCAAACCTGCCAGAGTAAATAACAAGTGCTTTTTGGCAGGTTATTTGCGATAATACGCGACCGCGATTTGGTCGCGAAAAATTCATTCGACGTCTGTGAAGACGACAATTAGGTAGAAAAGAGTAAATGAGCGAAAAATTACAGAAGGTTTTAGCGCGAGCTGGTCACGGTTCTCGTCGTGAACTAGAAGGTTTAATCAAATCTGGTCGTGTAAGTGTTAACGGTCAAGTTGCGAAATTGGGTGAGCGTCTTGAAGACGAGAACTCAGTGATCCGTATCGATGGCCACACTATTACAGGCAAAGCCTCTGAAGAAGTGGTTTGTCGTGTACTTGCTTACTACAAACCTGAAGGTGAGCTTTGTACTCGTCACGATCCTGAAGGTCGCCGTACTGTTTTCGATCGTCTACCTAAGATCCGTGGTTCTCGTTGGATTTCAGTTGGTCGTCTTGATGCAAACACATCGGGTCTTTTGCTTTTCACTACTGATGGTGAACTTGCAAACCGCCTAATGCACCCAAGCCGTCAGGTCGAGCGTGAGTACCTAGTACGTGTGTTTGGTGAAGTGACTGAGCAAAAAGTTAAGAACGTGACTCGTGGCGTTCAACTTGAAGATGGTATGGCTCGTTTCGAAGACGTGGTTTACGCTGGCGGTGAAGGTATGAACCATACTTTCTACGTAGCGATTAACGAAGGTCGTAACCGTGAGGTTCGTCGTCTTTGGGAATCACAAGAAACAACAGTAAGCCGTCTGAAACGTGTACGTTACGGTGATATCTACCTTGATAAGAAACTGCCTCGTGGCGGTTGGAAAGAGCTAGATCTTCAAGAAGTAAACTACTTGCGTGAGCTTGTTGAACTTCAGCCAGAAAAAGAGACACTGTTGGATCTTGATCCTGCAAACACTTCTCGTAAGCGTGAGCGTTCTCGTAGCCAGAAAATTCGTCGTGCTGTTAAGCGTCACGAAGAGCGCGCAAATGCTCCTAAAGGCCGTAGCAACCAGACTAAGCGTAAGAAGCCTGCAACTCGCGGTACTACAACACCTGATTCAGGTCGTAGTGCTCCAGCGACCAATGGTAAACCTCAGTCTACCAAAAAGCCTAAACTGAACAACGGACGCCCGGCTAAACCGGCTAAGCCAAGATCACGTAAGTAATTACACCAGTAGTTGCTACAGTTCTTAAGCTTAATCCAACGTTTCGAATACTAAAAAACCTGCTAACTTAGCAGGTTTTTTTTCGTCTTGAATATGGCGCAGTTCAAATCATGTGGAAGTGCTTACCAAGTAGAAACGATTAACCAGGTAGAAGTGCTTCACTAGCTAGGGTGACTAGCTATGGACTACGATTGGTTTTAGGTCACTTTCAAATGATTAGAAAAGTTATCACCCTTCGCCATGCGGTCATACAAAATGACATTGACCGCAGCAGCAAGGTTCATGCAGCCATTAGTCGGAACATAGATAGTTTCACGACAGAAGTCCGTGATCTCTTTTTTCAGAGTCCCATCTTCAGGGCCGAAGATATAAAAAGCACGAGGTGGGTGCTTATAATCAGGCAGAGGCTTAGCGCCTTCTATCAAATCAACCGCGATTGGTACGCAGCCAACTGGAATAATGTCTTTCAGGTCTTCAACACCAATTAATGGTAGCTCAAGGTGCTTTTCTTTGGTGTCGGTATGAAACTGTCGAGCGTGGTCATAACGGGTGCCAGTATAAAATACAGAGTTTGCTCCGTAGCAACCAGCTGCTCGCATTACTGAGCCAACATTTTCAGGGGTTTTGGGGTTTACTAATCCAACACAGGCATAGCCTTTGGATAGGGTATCTGTCTTTGCTTTGGTCATAATTTTGTAGAGTTGCAGTTTAAAGTGATGAGGCTATGAAGTCGTAAGAAAACCAGCTCAGTACTCTGAGCTGGTTTAAGAAGAGCCTAGTCGCGTTTCCACAACATGTGACAGAACTTGTGTTCAGGGTCACGGCTGATCAGTAGACGAGCGAATACGTCATCTAAGACATCATCAGCTTCATTTACAAGACCAATGCGTACTTCAGCGTAGATCTCTTTGTCGACTTCAAAGCCAACATGTTCAACCCAATCGTCACCAGTTTCAACAAGTTCTGCAGCGCCACGATCTTCAAACTGAGCCGTGAATAAGATCACGTCTGCAGGTTCAAGATTATCAGCAGCCATCTCTAGAAAGATGTCGTATGCAGTGTCAATTGCGTCGTCGTAAGACATTAGGTTGTTAGCTTCGGTCATAATCAGTATCTTAGCTTGCGCGGTTCATGTATTTACGTTCAGCTGTGTTCACAACAACTTTGTCGCCAGTTGCAATGTACTCAGGAACTTGAACAGTAAGGCCTGTAGAGAGACGAGCTGGTTTAGTACGAGCTGAAGCAGATGCACCTTTGATTGAAGGGTCTGTTTCTTCGATTACTAGCTCAACTGAAGTTGGTAGCTCAAGAGTCGCCGCAGTACCGTCGATAAGAATCGCGTACATACCTTGCGTATCTTCGTTGATGAATAGCAGTTCGTCTTCGATCATTTCACCGTTGAAGATGAACTGTGTGTAATCTTCGTTATCCATGAAGATGTACTCGTTGCCATCAACGTAAGAGAACATCACTGCACGCTTAGTTACGTCGATCGTTTCAACGATTTCGTCAGCCTTGTGACGAACTTCTGTTTTAACGCCAGTTGCTACATCGTGACCACGGAAGCGGTAAATCTTTTGACCGCCACGGCCACCTGGTGTTGTTACTTCGATATCTTTAACTAGTACTGTTTTGCCATCAACATTGATCGCAAAACCTTTTTTAATCTCACTTGCTCTAGGCATTTTGTGTTTGTCCTTATTGGGTCTATCCGGTGATTATATCTCGTAGACGCTATAAATAGGAATAGCTTGAATCATAAAGTCACCTAAGCGATCATAGAGAGACAGTTAAATCATTATTTTATTTACCGAAACGACCTATGCAGCTATCTGTTATTGACCCAACACAGCCATTTCAACCTGAATTTCAACCTGTGGTTAACGATCTGATTACCTTTCTAAAAGGTGGGTTAGGTTCTAATCTGCACAGTGTCTATGTTTATGGCAGTTTGGCACGCAAACAAGCCGTTGTCGGTCGCTCGAATCTAGATGTGGTTGTGGTTACCCATCGTCCTTTCCCAGATCAACGAACCACGCTGCTGAATACCATTAAATGGCGCTTCCAAAAGAGCTTCCCTCAGGTCACTCAAGTGGCGATCAAAACCACCTTGGTGAGCGAGATAGTTGATTTCGACAATATCTTTACGTGGGGCTTCATGCTTAAGCATTTAGCTGTGTGTGTGCATGGTGAAGATTTATCAGACTGCTATGGCGATTTCGAAACGAGTTGGGAAATTGCCAAACACTGGAATATGGACGCGGAGAATTGGTTAGCGGTTTATCGTAATAAGATTGCCCGAGCAACAACGCCAGAGCAGCAAGTCGCCGCGCAAGTGATTATTGCCAAGAAGCTTCTGCGAGCCAGTTACTCTTTGATCATGTACCGAGACAAGAACTGGTTCGATGCGCCTATGGAGTGTGGTCAACAGTTCTTGAGATATCATCCAGAGAAAGAAGTTGAGATTCAAAGGTTGGGTATTCTGCTGTCTGGGCGTGCGATTCCCAAACGTTCAGTGATAGGGATTCTTGATGGTTTTGGTGAATGGTTGGTTAAGCAGTATCAGAAAACTGAGTTTCGAATCGGGTAGGGGTCGTAAGCTATCAAGATCGTAAGCTATCCATTGATATGAAAAAGCAGAGCGAGTTAAGCACTCCTCTGCTTTTTTCGTTTTAATGTCTGGCTCGAGTTTTAATAGATATCTCGAGTCTAATGTCGTGTCGAAAAGAGAATTAAATCTAGAACAGGCCTAGTTGCTGCCCGCTGACTCTTTCAAAATCTAAACCAATGAAGGGCAAAATCGCTTCTGCGACCGGTTTAATCTGCTTGTCGATGTAATGTTGATAATCGATACCACTCTTTAAGTACTCCTTGGGCTCAGGGCCACTCAGCGTAATCAAATATTCAATACGTCCTTTGTTTTGGTATTGAAGTGGGCGACCAAGCTGGGCATTGATCTCATCGGCTAATCTTGCTGCGCGAACCTGTGGCGGAATGTTCTTCTGGTATTCATGCAATTTACGGCGCAAGCGCTTTTGATAAACCAGTAGGTCATCGTGTTTGCCTGCGGATGTTTCATCGACAAACTGTCTAACATAATCACTTGGATCTTGGTCGTGAAAGACCATCTCATACAAGGTTTGCTGGAACTGTTGTGCAAGGGGCGTCCAATCGGTTCGGGCACTTTCAAGGCCTTTAAAAATGATCTTCTCTTGGTCACCTTGGTTGATTAAGCCTGCATAACGTTTCTTCGATCCTGTCTCAGAGCCTCGAATGGTCGGCATTAGAAACTTGCGGTAATGGGTTTCGTATTCCAATTCAAGTATCGAGGTGAGGTTGTAGATCTCTTTCAGGTGATTCGTCCACCAGTCATTGATGTAAGCCACAAGGGAGTGACCAATCTCGTCTGCTTGTTCTTGCTCAAAACTGCCATTAAGAGACACGAAAGTTGAATCGGTATCTCCGTAAATTACTTGATACCCTTTATCTTCGATCAGAACCTTGGTTTGCTTCATTATCTCATGACCACGCATGGTGATAGAGGAGGCTAAGCGAGTATCGAAGAAACGACAACCAGAAGAGCCAAGTACACCATAAAAGGAGTTCATGATGATCTTAATCGCTTGAGAGAACGCTTTTTCGTTGTTCTTCTTTGCAACGTCACGTGCTGCCCACAGGTTTTCGATCATCTCTGGTAGAAAGTGCTTAGAGCGGTGGAATTGACCGCCACGGAACCCAGCTACTGCTTGGTCTTCTTCAGAGCCTAACTCTAACTTTAGTCCTTCAATCAGGCCCATCGGGTCAATCAAGAAAGATCGAATGATCGATGGATACAGGCTTTTAAAGTCGAGTACCAACACCGAGTCATAAAGGTTGGGAATCGAATCCATCACATAACCACCGGGGCTAGCGATCCAGTTCTCAGGCTCTAAGTTCGGCGCGACGTAACCTGCTCGGTGTATTTGAGGCATGTATAAATTAGTAAAGGCCGCAACAGAGCCACCAACACGATCCAGCTCGACACCGGTTAATCGAGAGCGCTCAATCGCGAAGTCGAGTAGGTGAGTGTGTTCGAAGATGCGATTTACTAGCACGCAGTCTTGAAGGTTGTACTTGGCGAGCGAAGGCTTATCGAACTTAAACATCCGGTTTATCTCATCCATGCGGTCGTGAACGTTATGGATGTCTTTGCCTTCGCCGAGTAGCTCTTGAGATACCGATTCAAGAGACCAAGAGCGGAAGTGGTAGGTCGCTGTCTTGAGCATATCGATACCATCCAAGACAACGCGGCCTGGAATCGTGATAAAACCTTGCTGATTTTGAGCGGAACTGCGGAAAAAGCTCGGTTGATTGTCGCGACCGATACTGAGTTTCACTTCGTTCCATTCCGAACGCTTGTGCAGCAGTCTAAAGTCGAAATCAATGACATTCCAACCGATGATGATGTCCGGGTCAAACTCGGAGAACCACGCAATCATAGCTTCAAGCAGCGCTTTCTCGTTGGTAACCCATTGGATATTGGTATCTGCTTCTTGTGGATCGCCAATCATTATCACTCGGCTATCCATTGGACTGTCTAGGCCGATGGAATAAAGCACACCTTTTTCCGAACACTCAATATCAAGCGAAACCACAGACAAGTTTGGCAAGTAATCGCCAGCTCGGCATTTTGCGTTCGATACTCTGCGATGCTGTCTTTTTGAAGTGATAGTGCCTGTGAATTCGATACTGCCCTTGATAAAGCGTTCCATCAGATATCGATCGGCGAGTCGAATATCGCTTTCAAAGATCTGAATTTCTTCGCTGTGAAAGGCTTGCGCTAAACCAAAGCTACTTCTCGACAGAGAGGTGTAACATGCGGCGAGAGGTGTTTGCTCGAATGTTGCTAGCTCTAAAGGCTTTAACTGGCAATTGATAGACTCTTTCGCTGCGATAGCCTGACATGCTTCAACATCAGTTTGCGCGACAAAAAATACAGGCTTTTCATTTTGAATAGTCAGTAGCGTAGGGCCTTGAGGGGTGCTTAACCACAAGTCGATTTGTGTGCGCCCTGAAAAGTCTCTTGCTTGTCTTGTGAGTACAAAGCCTTGCTGAATATCCAATGTAGTAACCTATTGAAATTGGGAATCGAATACTACCACCTAGCGACCCTCAGCGCATAACAGGCAGCAAAAATACTAACTAAATTCTAGTTAACAGAGGCAAATAACGGGACTCTATAAGCAAATAAGTGAAATTGTCGCGAATGGCTATTCAATGGTATTGAAAATATCTTTATCTTGTGTAATTTTATTGGGTGTTGTTTTAACTGGTTGATTTTTAGAAAAAGCTTGTTGTTTTAGTTGGCTTATTTGTTAATAAGTACTTGCTAAAGTTCGTGTTTCAGCACATATTCAACAGAGCTTTTTTTTAGTAATTAAGTTAAGATGTACTCAATGCTGCGATTCACTGTTCCTTTGTTCAATTGTTTCAAACAGATGAAATGACACAGTGGTTGCAGAGCCAATTAATAGTGTGGAGATACAAGTTTGATAAATGTTTTCCTTGTAGATGATCACGAGCTGGTTCGCACAGGGATACGACGTATTATTGAAGACGTCCGTGGAATGAACGTAGCAGGGGAAGCTGAAAGCGGTGAAGATGCTGCAAAATGGTGTCGTACTAACAATACTGACGTTATTTTGATGGATATGAATATGCCTGGTATTGGTGGCTTAGAAGCAACCAAGAAAATCTTGCGTTTCAACCCTGATGTTAAAATCATCGTTTTAACTGTTCATACGGAAAATCCGTTTCCAACTAAAGTGATGCAAGCTGGAGCTGCTGGTTACCTTACTAAAGGGGCAGGTCCGGATGAAATGGTAAATGCAATTCGAGTGGTTAATAGTGGCCAACGATACATTTCGCCAGAAATTGCGCAGCAGATGGCTTTGAGCCAATTCTCGCCTGCGTCTGAAAATCCATTCGCAGACTTATCTGAACGTGAGCTTCAAATCATGATGATGATTACCAAAGGTCAGAAAGTGACGGATATTTCAGAACAACTCAATCTAAGTCCTAAAACAGTCAACAGTTACCGCTACCGCTTGTTCAGTAAGCTGGATATCAGTGGCGATGTAGAGCTGACGCATTTAGCGATTAGACATGGAATGTTAGACACTGAGACCCTTTAACACTGAGATCGTATAGTGACCAACTTGTTTGACTCAGTCTCATTCCTCAAGACAGTAACAGAGCAGCCCGGCGTTTATCGAATGTATAACGCCGAGGCTGTTGTTATTTACGTCGGTAAAGCTAAGAACCTCAAAAAACGCCTTTCCAGTTATTTCCGTAAAAAAGTCGACAGTGAAAAAACACGCGCTTTAGTCAGCAATATTGACAAGATCGATGTCACTGTAACGCATACGGAAACAGAAGCGCTCATCCTTGAGCATAACTACATCAAGCAGTACTTGCCTAAATACAACGTACTTTTGCGTGATGATAAGTCGTACCCTTATATTTTTATTAGCGGTCACAAGCATCCTCGTTTGTCGATGCATCGTGGTGCTAAAAAGAAAAAGGGCGAATACTTTGGTCCTTACCCTGATTCCGGCGCTGTGCGTGAGACGTTGCACCTACTACAAAAAATCTTTCCTGCTCGCCAGTGTGAAGATACGGTTTATGCCAACAGAACGCGCCCGTGTTTGATGTATCAGATTGGCCGTTGTGCTGCGCCATGTGTCAGCTCAATCATCTCTGATGAAGAGTACAGTGAACTTATCGACTACGTTCGTTTGTTCTTGCAAGGGAAGGACAAGTTAGTCCTTGAGACGCTCATCGAAAAGATGGACACAGCAAGCCGAGAGCTTCGCTTTGAGCAAGCTGCCGCGTTCCGTGACCAAATCCAAGCGATTCGACGCGTGCAAGAACAACAATATGTATCCGACGACTCAATGGAAGATATGGACGTGTTGGGCTTTGCTCAAGAGAATGGCGTAGCGTGTATTCATATCTTGATGATTCGCCAAGGCAAGGTTTTAGGCAGTAGAAGCCATTTCCCGAAAATTCCCAACAATACGGTGCGAGAAGAGGTTTTTTCGAGCTTTTTAAGCCAATATTATTTGGCGCATAATGAAGCGAGAACCATCCCAACGCGTTTGATTCTCAATGCCGATTTGATGGAAGATATCACACCGATTCAAGAAGCCTTGTGTGAAGTGGCGGGTCGTAAGATTCACTTCAATACCAACCCTTCAGGTATTCGAGGTCGTTACCTTAAACTCTCGAATACCAATGCATTGACGGCTATTACCACCAAGATTAATCACAAGATGACCATTAACCAGCGCTTTAAAGAGCTTCAAGAAGTGTTGTCGATGGATGCTATCAAGCGCATGGAATGTTTCGATATCAGTCATACCATGGGTGAAAGCACGATTGCGTCTTGTGTGGTGTTCAATCAGGAAGGCCCTGTTAAGCCGGAATACCGCCGTTACAACATCACTGGCATTACCGGTGGTGATGATTACGCGGCAATGGCTCAGGCGCTTGAAAGGCGTTACTCGAAGCAACTTGATGTCGATAAGATCCCAGACATCATTTTTATCGACGGTGGTAAAGGTCAGCTCAACCGCGCTCATGAGATCATTTCTCAATATTGGGGTGATTGGCCATTTCGACCAAGAATGATGGGTATAGCCAAAGGGGTTACGCGTAAACCGGGTTTAGAAACCTTGGTGACTCTTGAAGGCGAAGAGTTCAATTTACCCAGTGATGCGCCAGCGTTACACCTTATCCAACATATTCGTGACGAAAGCCATAATCATGCTATTGCCGGGCATAGAGCAAAACGTGGTAAAACGCGTAGAACCAGTGCACTGGAAGGAATTGAAGGGGTAGGGCCTAAGCGTCGTCAATCTTTGTTGAAATATATGGGTGGCTTACAAGAACTTAAGCGTGCAACTGTCGAAGAAATAGCCAAAGTGCCGGGCATTAGTCATTCTTTGGCAGAAAACATTTATCAAGCATTGAAACAATAGTAAAAATCCCGCACCATTAAAGCGCAATTGATAAGAGCCTAATAATATGCGTTTGAATATACCTAACATTTTGTCCTTACTGAGACTATTTTTAATCCCAGTATTCGTTGTTGTTTTTTACCTACCTTATGAATGGGCTCCTTTTGCTGCTGCAATGGTGTTTTGGGTAGCGGGTTTTACTGACTGGCTAGATGGCATGCTGGCTCGTAAACTAGGACAAACGTCTCGCTTTGGTGCCTTTATTGACCCCGTGGCGGATAAGGTGCTCGTTGCTACTGCTCTTATCTTAGTTACCGAGCATTATCACTCGATCTGGGTGACTATTCCTGCTGTGACCATGATTGGTCGTGAAATTATCATCTCGGCGCTTCGTGAATGGATGGCTGAAATCGGCAAACGTGCAAGCGTTGCGGTATCTTGGGTTGGTAAAGTGAAAACCGTTTCTCAGATGTTTGCTCTTTGGGTACTTATCTGGCGATACGACGACTGGATGGTTTGGGTGGGTTACATTGCACTCTATGTTGCAACCGTTCTTACTTACTGGTCAATGGCGCAATACTTGATGGCCGCCAAAGATGATTTGTTAGACGAAAAACACCATTGATGAAGAAGCGAGCTGAGGCTCGCTTTTTTGATCTTTAACCTAAGGTTAAATTATCAATAGTGGATATCTAATGTGATATAGATCTCCTTTGAATAGCCTGTCCACAAAGTGCTTTGCACACAAAGTCAGCTATTTAGCCTGTTTCGTATAAAATCTATTCAAACGAATTAAAAATACAAAAATAATATTGACTCAAACGCTCGAATCCGTAGAATGCATCCCGTACCCAAGAGGATGGCAATAAGCGATTCGATTGGAGTTATTAAGGCGCCTTGGCAGAGTGGCTATGCAGCGGATTGCAAATCCGTGGACCTCGGTT
>NZ_JBGONH010000065.1:0-26092 GCF_041439075.1 Vibrio sp. FF145 | reverse complement strand
ATAAATACCCAGCAACTCGCTGCAAAAATCAGCTCGAAAGATCAACACGCCCTAGCTTTTTATTTTATTTTCCAGTGCTTAAACGGTGTCACAACGGCAGTGTAATTGCTGTGACACCGATTGAACTTCAGTCTAAGTAGACCAAAGCATTAGTCCGAATCCGAACCTAAGTCGTTGAGGTTTAATCTAGCCCCACCAAAGAATCACGAGTTAAGTCTTTGATTGTCTTGGCGCCAGTTAGAGTCATCGCAACGCGCATCTCTTTGTCGTAAAGGTCGAGTAGGTTCTCAACACCTGCTTGTCCTTGCGCTGCTAACGCGTAGACGAAAGAGCGACCAAGCAAGGTACAGTCTGCGCCCATCGCCATCATGCGAACTACATCTAAGCCAGTACGAATACCAGAGTCGACCAGAATCTTAGTGTCGCCTTTTACTGCGTCTGCAATTGCAGGCAGTGCTTTAGCACTTGATAGAACGCCATCAAGCTGACGACCGCCGTGGTTTGAAACTACGATACCGTCTGCACCAAATCTTACGGCGTCTTTTGCATCTTCTTCATCAAGAATGCCTTTGATGACCATCGGGCCGTCCCAGAAATCACGGATCCACTCTAGGTCTTTCCATGAAATCGACGGGTCGAAGTTGTCACCCAACCAACCGATGTAGTCTTCCAGTTTGGTTGGAGAACCTCGGTAAGTAGAGATATTGCCAAGATCGTGTGGTTTACCCAACAGACCAACATCAACCGCCCAACTAGGATGACGCATCGATTGGAATACACGACGAATTGCTGCATTTGGGCCGCTCATTCCTGAGTGCATGTCACGGTAGCGAGCGCCAGGTACAGGCATATCCACCGTGAAGACCAGTGTTGTCACGCCTGCCGCTTTGGCACGTTCCAATACGTTCTTCATGAAGCCGCGATCTTTTAGCACGTAAAGTTGGAACCACATTGGGCGCTCAATCTTAGGTGCGACTTCTTCAATCGGGCATACCGATACAGTCGACATGGTAAAAGGGATGCCTTTGTTGTCGGCGGCCTTTGCTGCTTGTACTTCACCACGTCGTGCGTACATGCCTGTTAGGCCAACTGGAGCCAGCGCGATTGGCATTGCGAGTTTTTCGCCAAACAACTCGGTTTCCAAATTTAGGTCCGACATGTCATTAAGTACACGCTGCTTGAGCGCGATCTCTGCCAGATCGGCCGTGTTGCGGCGTAGGGTATGTTCTCCGTAAGAACCGCCGTCAATGTAGTGGAAAAGAAACGGTGGCAATTTCGATTTTGCTGCGGCGCGGTAATCAGTCGATGCGGATATGATCATAATTTCAGTCCTAAATTCTTGGGATGTTGCCCTTCTATGAGAGCTTGGTTTGGGCTGCTTTAATTCTTGAAAAGTAAGTGTTTATTCTTTCTTAAACGGTGAAACAAGTAATCTTTGAAGCAAATAACCAGTGAAGCAATAAAATGGCGTTAATACCCGAGGGTGTTGATGTGTTTTAGTATCCATTCCGAAACTCATCAACTGTCTTATTAGACGGTGTTGCAGTCGGGGAATTGAGTATTAACGCCAAGTGCTTTTGTTACGACTTATGGTTTACATAAGTGCGTCTGTCATTTTGAAGCCGTAGATAACCACTAGGCCGATGATCCCTGTCATCACCAAGTAGTAGAACGTTGGGATGATTGTCTTACGTAGCGTTGCACCTTCACGTCCTAGTAAACCTACCGTTGCCGATGCCGCTACTACGTTGTGAATCGCAATCATGTTACCTGCTGCTGCACCAACCGCTTGCAGAGCGACAACCACCGCACTAGAGATAGTCAGAGTTTGTGCCACTTCAAACTGGAATTGGCTGAACATCATGTTTGAAACTGTGTTCGAACCTGCAATGAAGGCACCTAACGCGCCAACCGTTGCACTCAGTGCTGGGAATGCGCCGCCAACTAGGTCAGCTGCAAAATTGGCCGTTGTTACTGGCATACTTGCTAAATCAGCGCCGTTCACGCCAGAGTTAATGAAGATACGAACCATTGGGATGGTGAACATCAACACAAAGCCTGCGCCAATCAGAGTCTTGCTCGATTCACCGAAGGCTTTAGCCAGTGGAGCTGCGCTGCGTGATTGCATTAGAACAGCAACCAGTGCGACGAAGACTAAGATGCCGCCCGGTAGATACAGAGGCTGAATCGCTGTGCTTACGCCGGTCTCGCCCAGGATGTTGCTGAACGAAAGGCTAACGCTCTTAAGCAGGCCTTTGAATTCAGGGCTCACACGGCTAGCAACTAGAGTGACAGCGAGCAGCACGTAAGGTGCCCATGCCATCGCCATGCTCATTTTCTTATGACCTTGCTTACTGTTTGAATGAGTGTCATCTAGATCGATTTTCAAAGAACCTAGCCATTCTGCTGGCCACTTGTCTTCGCTCTCGAAATCCCATTTTGATTTTGGTACGAGGAAGCCACGTTTTGCTGCAGTAACCACAATTGCTAGGCCAACCAAACCACCAATCAGTGATGGGAATTCTGCGCCAAGGAAGACACCTGTAAGCGCGTAAGGAATAGTGAAAGCAGCACCTGCGAACAGTGCGAATGGCAGGATATCTAGGCCTTCAGTCCAGCTTTTGTTTTTACCGAAGAAGCGAGTCAGCATCATCGCCATCAATACAGGCATCATCACACCAACAGAAGCGTGAATCAGCGCAACGCTTGACGTGATTTGTTGTAGGTAAGCATCCCATGTTGAGCCATGAGCAATCAGGCTTTCACCGATGTTGTGCGTATCCAAACCTTTGTTTACGCCAACAATGATAGGTGTACCGACTGCGCCGAACGATACCGGCGTAGATTGAATCATCATGCCCATCAGTACCGCAGCTAACGCTGGGAAGCCAATTGCAACCAATAATGGAGCGGCGATAGCAGCGGGTGTGCCGAAGCCAGACGCCCCTTCAATGAATGAACCAAAACACCAAGCAATGATGATCGCTTGTACACGACGGTCTGCTGATATGTCAGTAAATCCGTTGCGGATGGTGGTGATAGCTCCGGTGTGTTTCAAAGTGTTTAATAAGAAGATGGCGCCAAACACAATCCAGAGAACCGACACGGTAATGCCGAAGCCTTGGAATACTGAAGCCAGCACGCGAGTGCTAGACATATCCCATGCGAATAGGGCGATAGCAACGGTTAATGCAAATGCCACTGGCATCGCTTTTTTTGCAGGCCAGTTAAGGCCAACCAGCAGAATCGCTGCAACAACTATTGGCGAAAATGCCAATAAAGCTAGTAGAGTTTCACTCATGGGTACTTCCTCGTACTTGTTTTCAAACGTTCATGTTTGAAGTGAATAACACGTCATTAGTTTTGTAGGTGTAATCTGAATCTCATGGATTCAATTGTTGTAATTAGAGTCGCTTTATTTGTAACCGATGTGATTGCAAAAGCTGTTTTTGTAATTGTTTTGTTAATTTGGCGTGAATTTACCCCTTTATTTTTTATTGATATAGGGAAATAATGAAAATAATTAATTCCAAAATTGGCATAATCAAATGCGAGCAGACGATTTGATCCTGTTTTCACAGGTAGTAGAGCTGGGTAGTTTTAGTAAGGTGGCAGAACAAAATAACCTTACAAATTCGGTAGTTAGTAAGAGAATTGCGCGTTTGGAAGAAGAGATTGGCGTGCAGCTATTATATCGAACCACGCGTAAATTGACCCTGACTGAGGCGGGTAAGGCAATGTTACACGGAGCTAAAAATGTGAAGCAGGCGGCTCAAGAGGCTATGGACGCAGTTTCAGGCTTTGGTGAAAATGTCAGTGGTCATATCAAAATGTCAGTGCCTACTATCTCCGGAGATTTGATTCTCGCAGACGCTGTTGCCGAGTTTTGTAATATGCACCCAGGTTTAACGGTCGATATGTCTCTTAACAATCGATTTGTTGATTTGGTTGAGGATGGTTTGGACTTGGTTATTCGTACCGGTTACTTGGAAGACTCAAGCCTTATTGCTCGTCATATATTGGATTCACAGTGGGTGGTGTGTGCCTCGCCGTCTTATATCGCTAAGAACGGTAAGCCGATGCAGCCCAAGGATTTGGTTGAGCACAATTGCTTGCAATACGCTTATCAAACGACAGGCGCCAGTGAATGGCAGTTTTTACACAGTAAGGATGGCTGTACCGACAACGATAAATACATCGTGCGCGTCTCTGGCTCTTTCTCTACCGATAACGCGACGGCATTAAGAAAGGCCGCTTTGGGCGGTCATGGTGTGGCGTACGTGCCACGTTGTCTGGTGTATCACGATATTCGAAACGGCCAGCTGGTGGACATCTTCCCTGACTTAGTGGGTAAAAAGCTGGGTATTTATGCGGTGTACCCGTTCACTCGCCAGCCACCGAACAAGATTAAGTTATTGATTGAACACATCAGAACGCGTTATCTGACGATTTCACATTATTTTTAATAAGGATCACGATGAGCTATTTAAAAGAGTATCAATATCCAGTCACCAACAAACAGATCGTCAGCGATGACTACTTTGGTCAGATAATCGAAGACCCATATCGCTGGTTAGAAGATGACAGATGTGACGAAACCGCGCAGTGGGTGGCGAGCCAAAATGAAGTCACGTTCGATTACCTTGCTCAAATCCCATATCGCGCAGAACTGCGAGAGCGATTAGCGAAAGCGCAAGACTACAAAAAGAGCTCACAGCCGTTTGTGCGAGGTGATTACACCTATTTCTATAAGAATGATGGACTGCAGAATCACAGCATTCTTTATCGTCAAAAAGAAGGTCTGCAGGTTGAAGTGTTCCTAGATCCGAATACCTTCTCGGAAGATGGCACCACATCACTGAGTTCGGTGTCGTTTTCTAAAGACTACAGTTTAGTAGCGTACAGTATTTCCGAGGGCGGAAGCGACTGGCGTAAGATCTTTGTGATTGATACTGAGACTAAGCAGCAGCTTGAAGTCGAAATTACAGACGCCAAATTTACCGGCATTTCTTGGTTGGGTAATCGTGGCTTTTATTACTCTAGCTACGACAAACCAGACGGCAGCCAGCTTTCTGCACGTACCGAACAGCACAAACTTTACTTCCATGAGTTGGGTACCGAGCAAGCTAGCGACAAAGTGATTTTTGGTGAGAACAACACCGAGCAGCACCGCTATGTGTCGGGTTACACCACCGAAGACGACCGTTACTTGATTATTCTAGGGCGAGAGTCGACATCGGGTAACAGACTGTTCTATATCGATTTAAATTCACCAGTACAACAGCTGAATACGTTGATTGATCATGTGGACAGCGATACTTACCTCATTGATAACCAAGACGAAGTCTTCATCTTATACACCAACCTCGATGCGCCAAACGGCAAGGTGGTGAGCTTTGATACTCGCGATGGGAAATGGCTCGAAATCATCCCTGAAAAGCCACAGCCATTGGATATCAGCACGGGTGGTGGCTACTTGTTTGCTCACTACATGGTGGATGTGGTGTCTAAGGTTGAGCAGTTGGATTACCAAGGTAACCTAGTTCGTGACATTCATTTGCCTGGGCTGGGAACGGCCAGTGGCTTAGGTGGAAAAAATGAGCAAACTCAGCTTTATTACACCTTTACCAACTATGTAACGCCGCCAACGATTTTCTCTTTTGATGTTGAATCTGGAAGCTCTGAAATCTACCAACGCTCTGAGTCTCCGTTTGAGTCGGATCAATTTGAGTCTAAACAAGTCTTCTATACCTCGAAGGATGGCACTCAGGTTCCGATGCTTATCTCTTATAAGAAGGGATTAGTGTTAGATGGCAATAACCCAACCATGTTGTACGCCTATGGTGGCTTTAACGTTAGCCTAACGCCTTCTTTCTCGGGGACGGTTGGCAGTTGGCTAGAATTGGGTGGCGTATATGCGGTGCCAAACTTGCGTGGCGGTGGTGAGTATGGTAAGGCGTGGCACAAAGCCGGAACTCAGCAGAAAAAGCAGAATGTCTTTGACGACTTCATTGCTGCTGCCGAGTTCTTAATTGAAGAAAACTATACCAGTAGCGATAAGTTGGCGATTCGCGGCGGTTCTAACGGAGGCTTGCTGGTAGGCGCTTGTATGACACAAAGGCCAGAGCTGTTCCAAGTGGCTCTGCCTGCGGTTGGGGTGTTGGACATGTTGCGTTACCACACATTCACGTCTGGCGAAGGTTGGGCGTACGACTATGGCACATCCGCGCAAAACAAAGAGATGTTCGAATATCTGCTTGGTTATTCTCCGGTTCATAATGTGGTGCGCGGCACGGATTATCCAGCAACTCTGGTGACGACTGCCGATCACGATGACCGCGTGGTACCTGCTCACTCTTATAAGTTCATATCAGAGCTGCAAGATAAGCATGAAGGCGGTGCGCCCGTGATGATTCGTATCGATGTTAATGCGGGCCATGGTGCTGGAATGCCGTTGAGTAAAGCGATCGATCTCACTGCTGATATCTACGCATTTACCCTGTTCAATATGGGAATAGAGTCCCTAGATTCAATCTAGAAAATACTTAATTTTAGATAACTGGGTATTTGACTCAATCCAAAAAGCCTCAAAATCTGCCTTAGATCTTGAGGCTTTTCATATTTACGAAAACCAATCAAAATTTCACCATATTTTCCTCGCTCCACCACACTCTTTTCCGTGATAGACCCCGCCATTACTGATGAAATGAAAGCGATTTCAAGCTGTATTGTTACGGATTTTTACGTCTATCTATCTGATTATAAATAAATAACCATTTCTGGTGATAACTCTAAAAGTTTCATGGTATTTAGGCTGGTTTATCAGTGTGAACAGCAACCAACTTTTCAACGCTTTCATTGCTTAATATTTCCCTGTTCGATGAAAACTCAAAAAAATAATAGGGAATTACAATGCAAAAATTTAAGCTTTTGCCAATAACGGTCGCAGTGGCGGCTTCGCTTGCTTCACTCTCTTCTTTTGCTGCTGATACTAATATCGAAGCACTAGAAAAACGAATTCAAGAGTTAGAATCTAAGGTTGTTGATATTGATTATGTTAACGATCAACAACCCGCGGTTTTAACTGCAGAAACTAAGGTGCCAGATGACATCGTCTTCTCTGGTTATGCTCGTTACGGCGCTCACTACAAGAGCGGTGATGAGCGTTACGTAGACATCGGTACAACAGGTCGTTCTGTCGGTCGTTTAGGTAACGAAGCCAATGGTGGTGAGGTTCAGCTAGCTAAGCTTTTCGAAGCTGACAATGGTGCGATTTGGGACGTCGTATTCATGGCAGACCACTGGGAAGCAGACGCTTGGGCTGACGATGGCGGCCTAAGTATGAAAAAAATGTACGCTGGTGTAACTAATGTATTTGAAAGCCAACCAGAACTTTACATGTGGGCTGGTCGCGACTTCCATCAACGTCCGCAACAAGGTTTGAATGATTACTTCTGGATGACACACGATGGTCAAGGCGCTGGCTTTAACAACCTAGATTTCGGTGGCGCTAAGCTGGATATGGGCTTTGTTGGCCAAGTGAAAGGCGGCCTCGTAAATGACAATGGTCGATACGCAATTACTTCTAAACTTCATTCAATTAACGCGGGTATCGGTCAACTAGACTTGTATGCGAACTACGGTTTTGCTTCAGATGAAGCGGATACAGCGAGCTCAACTAAATATGTGATCGACCAAAAAACAGGTCAAACGAAAAAAGTGGTAACAGCTGGTACTAAAGTGAGCGATGAAACGGCATACCTAGTGGGTGCAACTCTTGGTTTAGGAGATTCCAACAAGTTAGTCGTTAAGTATGGTGATGGTGCAGATTCATCGGTATTTGAGTTGAAAGGCGACTATAAAACTTTTTACGCAAGCATTGAAGGTAACTACGCAGCATCGGATAAATTCATCATTGATTACCTAGTGTCGTATAAAGATAACTCTGGTGCAGACTTAGCTCGCGATAACACTGAGTATGCAGGTATCGTTCGTCCACAGTACCAATGGGATGACGTTCATTCTACATGGTTAGAAGCTGGTTACGGCATGGTTGATTACGATGACGACGGCGAAGAAAACGCGTGGAAGGTAACTCTATCTCAAAACGTTTCTCTCGGTGGCTTACCTTGGAGTCGTCCAATGCTTCGCTTTTACACAACCGTGGGTGATGTCGAAACTAAAGGCAACACTGTGAACACAACCAATGTTGATACATTGTCGTTCGGCGCAATGTTTGAAGCTTGGTGGTAATCACAAGCTAGAAAGAGTAGCTCTTTGAACTAGGCATATTTTCAAAGAGCGATGCTTTAAAATATCCATGCTTATTAAGAGTATACGTTGAAATACCTATGCTTTTAAAGAGTAAGTAATACTGTCCATTTAGCCCTAAAGGCAGATTGATTAGGGCACGTTTCAATTAACTCCATTCTTGGGCACATTTTATGTGCCCTTTTTTTCGTCTTGAATACCTGTTCTATCATTTGGTATTGCCTCTTCACTTATTCTCCACATCGTCTTCAATACCCCGTTTCATATTAATTTATTTCACACACGTTGATTTCCCCTTGTTAATTGTAATGGCTAAGTCGCATCGTAGCCCTTGCATATCAATAGGCTAGATAGGAGGAATACTAGACATCAATTGTATTGGATACGCCGATAGTTATGTTGAAACCCCTTCACTGAACCATAACTTTTAACAAAACTGACTAACTATGGATTCATGATCTCATGAAATAGTTTCATGGCGTGAAGCGAATCTGTAAGCGCTTTCATGATTTCCACAACTGGCCTTTTCACCTCCAACTTTAGTGTGATGACACTCACTTCAACCAAGACGCCTTTCTTTAATAATCGTTTTGTAAGCGGTTACAAGCTAATGAAGTATCGAGGTTCGAGTGGCGACAATTAAACACGTATCAGAACATGCAGGTGTGTCTCAGGCGACAGTGTCTAGAGTTATTAATGGCACTAGCAGAGTGAGTCATGACAAGAAGTTAAAGGTTGAAAAAGCGATCAAAGAATTGGGTTATCGCCCGAACTCTATCGCTCAAGCTTTGGCTTCAAGTCGTACCGGAAGTGTTGGTGTAGTTGTTCCAGAACTGGGCGGTTCTTTCTATTCAGGCATCTTGCATTGCATAGAAGAAAACCTACGCCGCTTTGGTTACCACGCTGTGGTTACAGCGGGTTCGAACACCGAGCAAGGGCAGCGAGAGTCGGTGGAGTTTCTGTTGGGGCGTCGTGTTGATGCTTTGATTCTTCATACTCAACTGCTCAGTGATGATTATTTAATTGAATTGGAAGAACAGGGGACCCCTGTGGTTTTAATTAACCGCTTCATCCCAGAAATGGCGATGAGTTGCATTGATATTGATAACGAAGTCGGGGGGCTACTCGCTACTCAATATCTTTTGCAAAAGGGACATACAGATATCGCGTGTATTACCGGGCCTTTAGATAAAGCAGACGCTAGGGGGCGTTTGCAGGGGTATCGAAAGGCCTTGGAAGAAGCGGGTGTGCCATACGATGAAGCATTAGTCTCGGAAGCGGGCTTTACTGAAGAGACGGGCATCAGCGCTATGAAAAAGCTGATGAATCGTAAGTGTCATTTCACAGCAGTATTTGCTTCGAATGACCACATGGCATTTGGCGCCTTCGAGGTGTTGCATCAAGAGGGGCTGTCTGTTCCGAAAGATGTATCACTGGTGGGCTTCGATAACACCATCTTCGCGCGCTATCTGACCCCTAGTTTGACCACCATTAATTTCCCTATTGAAGAGATGAGCGTTGAAGCAGTACAGCTCACTCTACAGAAGCTAAAAAAAATAAAACATGACGTGAACTTTAAATTGCTGCCGACGTTGGTCACTAGAAACTCGGTATCGGATTTACCAGTTACCCTATAAAAATATTAAGGATAGAACATGAAATTTAAGACCTTAGCGCTTTCATGCGCGGTTGCTTTAGGATTAGGTACAACAGCTGCAAATGCAGCAGACAAAGAAATTCGTTTCGACGGTTTCCCTGATTTCGATAGCAGCCTGAAGGTATTACTGCCTGATTTCGAAAAGGAAACGGGTATCAAAGTTGATTACCTTATGAACAACCACGGTGACCACCACACGAAACTGACAACGAACCTTGCAACAGGTTCTGGTGCGGGTGATGTGATTGTTGTCGACGTTGAGAAAATTGGTCCATTCGTGGGTTCTGGCGGCCTAGTTAACTTGTCTGAAAACTACGGTGCAGATAAGTACGAAGAACGATTCGCACCTTACGCATGGGCACAGGGCAAAGGCGCTGATGGCGATATGTACGGCATCCCTGTTGACCTTGGTCCTGGCGTTATGTACTACCGCACTGACGTGTTCGAAAAAGCAGGTATTAATGTAGAAGACGCAATCAAAGATTGGGACTCATACATCGCTGCTGGTGAAAAACTGAAAGAGCAAAACGTACAACTTATCGCTTCGGCAGCCGACGTGGCACAAGCGATTATCTTCACGACGGTTCCTGAAGGTGAAGGTCTGTACTTTGATAAAGATGGCAACCCAGTTGTGACATCAGAGC
Source organism: Vibrio sp. FF145 (assembly GCF_041439075.1). Classification (NCBI taxonomy): domain Bacteria; kingdom Pseudomonadati; phylum Pseudomonadota; class Gammaproteobacteria; order Vibrionales; family Vibrionaceae; genus Vibrio; species Vibrio sp. FF145. The sequence continues at coordinate 15,520 of NZ_JBGONH010000065.1, read as the reverse complement.
GTTTTGTTCACGCTTTTGAAGTCGCAAAAGAGATTCGCGACAAAGGCTTAGACGGCCGCATTCTGGCTTGGTCTAACGAATGGTACGAAGGCTTTCGCAACGGCACATTTGCAACTCAACTTTCTGGCGCTTGGCTTCTTGGTCACCTAAATAACTGGATTGCTCCTGAAACTAAAGGTAAGTGGGCAGTAGAAAACCTACCTGATGGCATCTACGGAAGCTGGGGTGGTTCATTCCTTTCTATTCCAACTCAATCAGAAAACCCAGATGAAGCTTGGGCGCTTATTGAATACATGACGACGGATCGTGAAGTACAGCTTAAACACTTCGAAACGATTGCTGCTTTCCCTGCGAACATCACCACGTATGACGATGAGCTTTTCCAAGAAGAGATGGAATTCCTAGGTGGGCAAAAAGCTCGTCTACTGTTTGCTGAAGTGGCACAGAACATCAAACCCGTCTCTCCAGCACAAGGCGACCACGTTGCACGTTCTATTATCTTAGAGAACGCATTGATGGAAGTACTTGATGAAGGCAAAGACATCAAGACTGCGCTTAAAGAGGCAGAGCGTCTAATCAAGCGTCGCACGCGTAATCTTTAATTTGTTTTTACTTTAAGTAAGTGAGGAAGCGTGGATAACGCGCTTCCTTTTTAAGAGGTCGTTACTATGAATCATACAGCGAGCACAACGATAGAACCTGCGGACAAAAGCCTTTTTTCTCGTCTAAATTTGAAAGCGCTTACACCGTATGGATTTCTTCTGCCGTTTCTGATCATTTTTTCTGTATTTGGGATCTTCCCGCTGTTGTTCTCTGTTTATCTTTCGTTCCATGAATGGAACCCTGTGAAGGGCATGGATGCGATGGAGTTTGTGGGTTTTGAGAACTATCACATTGCTTTAACTGACCCATGGTTATGGCGTTCATTGAAGAACACGCTTTGGCTAGCGATCACTTCAGGCGTGGCTCAGCACTTAGTCGCTATTCCAGTGGCTTACATGTTGGTTTCAATGGGTGACCGTATGCGTCACTGGCTAACATCGGCGTACTTTCTACCGTTCATTACATCAACGGTCGCAGCGTCACTGATTTTCTTCAATATGTACTCTCCTAACTCAGGAATTATTAACCAAACGCTAATGGCTCTGGCCGATAGCACGCTGTTTGGTTGGGCATTCGCTTGGGTTAACGATTTCCAACCAATCCGTTGGTTAGACGATGCCACTATGGTGAAGCCGTCTATCGCAATCATGGTTTTCTGGAAATACACCGGTTTTAACATCGTCCTTTACACCACGGGTTTAATGACGATTCCTAAAGACATCTTAGAAGCTGCACGTATGGATGGTGCCAATGCCTTCCGCCGCTTCTGGAACATTTCACTACCAATGATTCGTCCATTCATCTTCTTTGCTATCACGATGACCATCATCGGTAACCTGCAAATGTTTGAAGAACCGTTCGTCCTAACGCGTGGTACAGGTGGTACTGGCCAATCTGGTTTAACTATCTCGATGTACCTCTACAAAGTGGGTTGGGAATGGCTAGAAATGGGTACAGCATCTGCTATCTCGTGGTTACTGTTTGCACTCATCGCGACTTGTACATTGGTTCAATTTTTACTCTTCGGTAAGAAAGGCTTAGGGGAACATTAAGATGTCGACATCAATTAAGACAAATACCTCACCACTAAGTGGACTGATACCAAGCGAGCGCAGCATGTTCATTCTGACTAAGATCTTGATGGTCATGCTAGGTATCTTACTGGTTGTTTCAGCGCTAATTACAGTCTTTCCATTTGTATGGTCGGCACTGCTATCAACGCGTGACCGTTCTGAAATTTTCGGCACGGGCATTAGCTTTGCGATTGGCGATAGCCTGGCGATTAACTACGCCAAATTGCTTGAAATCATGCCGTTTTGGAAAGCGATGTTTAACTCGATTTACGTGGCTTTCTTAGGCACCACCATCTCGCTGCTGTTTTGTAGCATGGGTGGCTACGCATTTGCTGTGTTTAAGTTCCGCGGTAAGAACGTGTTGTTCGGCATGCTGGTTGGCTCAATGGCGATTCCGCCGGTGCTTAGCTTGATCCCTTACTTCATGATCGTGAAATTCTTAGGCTTGTTGGATAACCACATGGCGGTATGGCTACCGTTCACCACCACACCATTTGGTATCTTCTTGATGCGTCAGCACGTGATTGCATCGATTCCAAAAGAGCTACTTGAAGCGGCGAAATTGGATGGTGCAGGTGAGTTCAGAACGTACTGGAGCGTGGTACTGCCACTGATGAAACCAGCACTGGCAACACTGGCTATCGTTCAGTTCGTTTTCTTCTGGAACATGTTTATGCAGCCTCTCGTGGTGCTTAACAACCCAGATAACTATGTTATTACGCAAGCACTTCGAAGTGTTCAAGGTATTCCGAATACGCCATGGGGCGCGGTAATGCTAGGTACCACAATTTCTATTTTACCGCTCGTGATTACTTACTTGTTCGCATCGAAACAGATGATCAGTGGTTTAACGTCCGGCGCAGTCAAAGGTTAGGTTTAAGGGTTATAACAATGAATAAATATCAACTTCCAAGTGATTCAAAGTTACGCAGTAAGGAATTTGTATTCGGTGTCGCGACATCTTCATACCAAATTGAAGGCGGCGTTGAAGAGGGCGGTCGTACACCGTCTATCTGGGACACTTTCTGTAAGACGCCGGGCAAGGTCGATAATGGCGACAGTGGTGATGTGGCGTGTGACCACTACCACTTATGGCAACAAGATATCGAGATGATTCAAGGCTTAGGCGTTGATGCTTACCGTCTCTCTATTGCATGGCCGCGCATCCTTCCACAAGACGGTGTTGTGAACCAACAAGGTTTAGAGTTTTACGGTCAGATCATCGATGAGTGTCATGCTCGTGGTATGAAGGTATATGTGACGCTTTATCACTGGGATCTTCCGCAATACCTTGAAGATAAAGGTGGCTGGCTAAACCGTGAAACGTCTTACAAATTCGCAGAATACGCAGAAGTGGTGAGTAAGTACTTTGGCGATAACATTGACGTATACACCACGCTCAATGAACCGTTTGTGTCTGCATTCCTAGGCTACCGTTGGGGCGAACATGCACCAGGTATCAAGGGTGAAAAAGAAGGCTACCTAGCATCTCACCACCTAATGCTGGCACACGGTTTGGCTATGCCGATCCTTCGTAACAATGCACCTCATGCTAAGCATGGTGTGGTATTCAACGCGACGCCAGCTTACCCGCTGACTCCACAAGACCAAGCGGCAGCAGACTACTGCGAAGCGGAAAATTATCACTGGTTCATCGACCCAGTATTGAAAGGCGAGTACCCGCAGTTAGTGGTTGAGCGCCAAGCGATGAACATGCCGATGATCCTTGAAGGTGACTTAGACATCATCAGTGCTCCGGTTGATTATATCGGCATCAACTACTACACACGCAATGTCGCTCGCTTCAATGAGAATGGCGACATTGAATCAGTAAAACAGACGGACGCTGAACACACTTACATTGGCTGGGAAATTAACCCACAAGGTCTAACCGATTTATTGGTAAGACTGGATGCGCGTTACGAAAACATGCCGCCTATCTACATCACAGAGAACGGTGCAGCGGGCAACGACGAACGTGTAAACGGACAAGTGATGGACGACCAACGAGTTCGTTATTTCCAAGGTCACATCGAAGCGGTTCACAACGCGGTTGAAGCGGGTGTGAAAGTCGATGGTTACTTCGCTTGGAGCCTGATGGATAACTTTGAGTGGGCATTCGGCTACTGCCAGCGTTTTGGCATTGTCCATGTTGACTACACCACCCAAGAAAGAACATTGAAACAGAGCGCAATTGCGTACCGAAACATGCTGCTAGAGCGCGCTGAGGAGAACAGATAATGGCTAAAGTAGAATTTAAGAACATCAAAAAATCATTCGGTGATGTTGAAGTCGTCAAAGAGTTTGATTTTACGGTTGAAGACGGTGAGTTCGTGGTTTTCCTTGGCCCATCTGGCTGTGGTAAATCGACAACGCTACGCATGCTGGCTGGCCTTGAAAGCATCAGCTCGGGTGACATCGTGGTTGGCGGCAAGTTGATGAATAAAGTCGACGCTAAAGACCGTGACTTGGCGATGGTATTCCAAAGCTACGCACTGTACCCGCACATGACGGTATACGAGAACATCGCATTTGCGCTAAAACTGAAGGGTATGCCAAAAGCAGAAATCGACGTAGAAGTGCTAAAAGCGGCGAAAATGCTAGAGCTTGATCCGCTACTCAACCGTAAGCCAAAAGAGCTTTCTGGTGGTCAACGTCAACGTGTGGCAATGGGCCGTGCAATGGTTCGTACTCCTAAGGTTTTCTTGTTTGATGAGCCGTTATCTAACCTAGATGCAAAACTTCGTGGCGTGATGCGTGAAGAGATCAAACATCTACACCGTGAACTAAAAACCACCACGATCTACGTAACCCACGATCAGATCGAAGCGATGACATTGGCGGATCGCATCGTGATCCTAAAAGACGGTTATGTTGCTCAAGTTGGTACACCAACCGAGGTGTTCCAGCGTCCTGCAAACAAGTTTGTCGCGCAATTCATTGGTAACCCATCAATGAACATGTTGGAAGCAAAACTGATTGAAAAAGAAGGCGAGTACTTCGTTGAAATTGGCGATGTTCATATCCCACTGCCTGAGCGCTTTAAGTCTCTGGCATCTAAAAACTTAGCGCTGCATTTTGGTGTTCGTCCAACAGACATTCACCTACGTGCCGAGCAAGTTGATCACGACCGCGTGCTGCCATTCCCTGTGAAAATCAAAGACAAGGAATTACTGGGCGCAAGCATTCTTCTGAAAACAGAAATTGGCGGTCAACCGCTGATGGTTGAAACCCAAGCGGCTGAAGTGGATGTAAAAGATCTGACGCTTTACTTGGATTTGGATGCATTCCACTTGTTCGATGCTCTAAGTGAGAACTCGCTAGCGAGCTAGCCAGTCCAATTTAAATCAGTCATTGAGCTGACACCAACCAACTTACGACAAATTGTTTTGGCTCCTCCTGAGTTGGGAGGGGCTAGGGATAGTGATGATGAAATTCGGATATTTTGACGATAAAAACAAAGAATACGTAGCAACTACACCGTGCACGCCGATCAAATGGTGTAACTATGTCGGCACATTAGATTTCGGTGGCATTGTCGATAGCAACGGCGGCGTACTACTGTGCAAAGGTGATCCTGCGCTCAACCGTATCACCAAGTACATTGCTCAACTGCCAAACTCAGATTTCAAAGGTTCGACAATGTACCTCAAGGTACGTGATGAAGCGGGCAACGTAGAAATATTCTCACCGTTCTACACACCCACTCTGAAGCCGTTGGATAAGTTTGAAAACCACACCGGTTTGTCTTACACCACCATCATTGCAGAAGCCTTTGGTGTGCGTTGTGAAGCGACTTTCTTTGTACCAAAAGCTGACCAAGTACTGCTGCAAGACATCAAAGTCACCAACATTTCAGACAAAGCACTGCACGTTGATGTGGTGCCTGTGTACGAATTTACACACTTCGATGCGCTTAAACAGCTACTCAATGCGGACTGGGTTCCACAAACCATGACGCTAAAAGCACACCAGCAAGAGTCGGGTCATACCGTGCTTGAGCAGTATGCTTTCATGAAGCGTGACTACGCGGTGAACTTGATGACAGCGGATCGCCCTGCGACGTCTTTTGATGGTGATCGCCAATCGTTCCTAGGTAATTTGGGCTACGGTACATGGGCAGCGCCACAAGCACTAAACAATGATGAATTAGGCAATACTGAGTGTTTACGTGGCGACAACATTGGTGCACTTAACCTGCGCCTAGGTTGGTTATCTCCAGAGCAGACAGAACGTACGATTGTACAAATCGCGCAAGAACAGAGCCTAGAAGCAGCATTGCCTCTGCTGGCTAAATATCGTGACGATCAAGTGGTTGATTCAGCTTTCGCTGAACTGGCTGAACATTGGGATGGTTACCTACAAGCAGTTCAGGTTGAAACGCCAGATCCGGCAATGAACTCAATGCTTAATGTACATAACCCACGTCAGTGTCACACCACCAAAAACTGGTCTCGTTACCTGTCTCTGTACCAGCTTGGTTATGGTGCTCGTGGCATCGGTTTTCGTGATTCATCGCAAGATACTTTAGGCGTAATTACTCACATGCCAGAAGAGGCGCGCGAGTTCATTGAGCGTCTATTGTCTGTTCAGAACACTAACGGTTCTGCGATGCACCAGTTCTTCCCATCAACCATGGAAGCGAACGCGGGTGACTCTCGTGAAGAGGAAGATCGCCCTGATTACTACGGTGATGATCACCTGTGGATCATCTACGCGGTGACGCAATATGTGAAAGAAACGGGCAATGCAGACTTCTTGAATAAAGATATTCCGTTCTATCAAAAAGACAAAGCGGGCAACCCAGTCGAAACGGGAACGGTTTGGGAGCATCTGTGCCGCGCGATTGAATTTACCTACACCAATACTGGTGAGCACGGCCTACCGTTGTTAGGTTTTGCTGACTGGAACGACACGGTGAACCTGCCAACCGGTGCTGAGTCGATGATGGTGGCGAACATGTACGGCAAAGCATTGCTCGACATGTTGGACTTGTGTGAGCTGCGTGGTGAAGCGCAACTGACGGCTAAGTTTAAAGATCAGTACCAACAGATGCAGAGCACAGTCAATGAATGTGGCTGGGATGGCGAATGGTTTGTTCGTTACTTTGATGAGCAGGGTTTGCCGATTGGTTCTCACAAGAACGAGCAAGGGCAGATCTACACCAACGGTCAAAGCTGGCCTGTAATCTCTGGTTTCGCAACACAAGAACGTGCTACTCAAGCGCTAGATTCTGTTTACAACAAGCTGAATACAGCGAATGGCATTAAGCTTTCAACTCCTGGTTACAACGGCTTTGATCCGCAGCTAGGTGGTGTTTCAACTTACCCACCAGGTGCAAAAGAGAACGGTGGTATCTTCTTGCATTCCAACCCTTGGGTGATGATCGCAGAAGCGAAAATGGGCAACGGTGAGCGTGCTTATGAGTACTACCGTCAAATCAACCCAGCTTCTAAGAACGACGACATCGATACCTTCGAATCTGAGCCTTACTGCTACCCACAAAACATTTTGGGTGATGAACATAAGCAGTTTGGTTTAGGCCGAAATGCATGGCTTTCAGGTACTTCATCTTGGACATACGTTGCGGGTACGCAATGGATTCTGGGTGTTCGCCCTGAAGTGGATGGCTTGCTGGTGGACCCATGTATTCCGGCTGAGTGGCCTGAGTTCAAAGTACGTCGTCAGTTCCGTGGTGCGACTTATCATATTCATGTCACTAACCCGAATAACGTGTGTAAAGGTGTGGTTGAAATGAAGGTAAATGGTGACCTGATTTCAGGTAATAAAGCGCCAGTATTTACCTCTGGTGAGCACACCATCGAGGTGATTTTAGGTTAACAAAGAGAAGGGCGCTTAATGCGCCCTTTATTGCTTTTTGGTTTCTCTTTAGTGTCGCTTTATTTTGGTTGCATCACTGTGGTTGATAGCTGGCGTGGCATCGCCAAGTAAAGGTCTGAGATTGGTTCGGGCTAAGCGTCAATAAGCCTATCTGGTTATTGAATGCATCAGCTGGGCAAGTCATTGGTTCTATTGCAATACTTTGTTCGCTCGTCGGTGTGTAAAGCTGAACGAATGGGTAGCTTGCATCTTGTTGATAGCGAATAGCGGCAGACGAATCTGAGCGTGTAAACGCAAGTTGGTTGGTTGTCTTGGAATCAAATTCAAAGCAGTGATTTAAGCTTTGATTGGCGAGTGAATCACCCAAAGACAAACAGTCAAAAGCCAGTTTTTCACCATTGGGTAGGTCGTTTTCGTGGATGACCTCAGAGCAAGGCGACATAGCGAGTCCACATTGTGCTAGCGCAGTGCCGAGTGAGAAATAAGGGTGCCAAGCATCACCGAATGGGAATGCAGAATCACCAAGATTAGAGACGGTCGTTGAGGAAGTGAGTTTACCCGTGATATCGATAGTGAAGGTGACTTCAAGGTTGAACGCAAACGGGAAAGCAGGATGCAAAGATGACGTTTGATATTGCAACGTCACACTGGCGGATTCTTCAGTGGCTACGCTGTTTGTAATTGAAAAAGGTTGGTTGTAGAGCAGGCCATGTACGGCGTGATCAGACCAAGGAAAGTTAGCTGGGAGTTGATAGTTTTGGTTATCGAAACTGTAACGACCTAAGTTTAAACGGTTTGGAAAAGGGAATAATTTAGCACTGCGGGAAAAGAACGGATGTTGGTTGATCAGTTCATCATAATTCTGATAGCCACAAATAAAAGAGAATGGACTGTTATTTACGGTATATTTATTAATAACAGCACCAAATCCATTGATTATTTGAAGTTCTATACCATGTTGGTGGTTTATTAATGTGACAGAGTCAATATTTCCAAATTTTTCATTTATAATTTTAAACATGTTGATGTCTCCATTTTAAAAAGATATTAACAAGAAGAAAAAAATATTCAATGGCGGTTTTAAAATGAATAATAAAATTCCATATACGAGCTACTCAGGAAATTCGGAACACTTATGTAAAAAAGGTGATGCAGTTGAATTTATTCAACCTTGGTACACACCAATTTCGACCACACCAGAAAATACTGGTATGGCGGTGGGCGGAATTGGTAACACATTTACACTGACGCCAAACGGAAAAACACCCAATTTCAGCTTTATTCCGGGAATATTTGTTGATTGTTCAGAGCAAGTTATTAATTTTAATGATTTTTACGCGTCGGTGATGAATGTGCCGACCATCGATACGCTGCAAGTCATTGATGAGCAAGAGCTGAGCGTACACCTGAACTTTTATCCTGCCTTGTTCGATGGCAAGAAGATCGAAAGCAAAAACATATCGTATGCGATTAACCTGATTCGAGCAGCATTAAAAAATGGTCGCTTCTACCAAGAAAATAAAGCTAACTTTACAAAGTGGAACGTTGAATTTTCAAATAAGACTCAATTATTGATTGAAGAAGATTCAGATTCAACAATTTGTCAATTATATGTCGCCTTAGATTTCTTTAATGGTTTGTTAACAAATGATACAACGAAGTTATTATCGCTTACCGCGGGTGATAATAATCACATAGATAGTGTTAATGGCAGAGATATAGAATATAAAGCTTTGTATCCATTAGCTGAATATAAATATAATAGCTTCGAAGATATTAATATAAAGCGTAAGGTAGTATCTCCGATCGTTAAAGAGAACAAACGCCTTTGTTCATTACCGATGCACTGGAATCACTTCGAATTAACCAATAATTCATCGCAAACGCGCGTGATTACGCTTGCTCAACCGCTACAAAACTTGATTGGTTCAACCTATCAAAAAGGTCGCGATGGCATTCAAGATTCGGCGTGTACCTTATCTCAAAATCCGATCGCTCAGCAGCATGAAGTGGTTAACTTAAAAAGCGAAAGTCACAGTTTTACGGGTGTTCAGCTGTCGAGCCAATCGCCTTATCAGAGCGATATTGAAGGCGAAGTGGTGTTTGGTGTTCAAGTGGATAACCATTTGGCGGAATCTGGCAAGGTCTCGATTTCTGTGAAGCCAACGCTTTACACCTCTAAGAGTGCTCAGCAAACAGAGTTCGCACTGAAAACAGGCCGCACAAACACTGAGTTCCAAACTGGTATCTACACAGGGCGTGAAGCTCTGAGCGCATTGGTGGTGGTTCAGGTTGAATTGGAAGCGGGTGAGTCTGTTGATCTGCGTTTTGCACAGGTGATGGCGCACAGCAAAGTCATGCTTAATGGCTGGTATTCAGATAAGGCTTACACGCAGTTTTACCCGCAAGCAAAGCCGGCTCTGTCGATGTTAGAAGACGTATTACCAGAGCTAGAAGTGATTGAGCAACAGATCGTGAAGCAACAAACGGCTTTCCTCGAACAAGCTCAAAGCAAGATATCGCAGCCAGAATCGGCATTGCGTTATGCGACGATGGCAATGAACTCATTGTCCTTCCTAGCCGAATCAACGGTATGGGATAAAGAAGATAAATTCTTGGTGAAAGAGTGTGTCGACTACCCATTCTTTAACTCTCTGGATGTGTATTTCTACGGCTCATTCTCGCTGCTTTATATGCTGCCTGAGCTTGATGGCTGCGTGATGAAAGAGTTCTCGAAAGCCATTTTGGCCGAAGACTTCACTCAGCGCCGATACTGGGAATACGAAGCGACGCCTAATGCCGAATTGATTGATGAAAAGTACCAAGGTGTGCGTGCCATTCGAGGTGCGGTAATCCACGATTTGGGTAGCCCATTCGACATTCAGCCCGATGCTTACAGTTGGCACAATGTGAAAGAGTGGAAGGACTTAGCGCCGAAATACATTCTGATGGTGTACCGCCATTACCAAAACACCCAAGATCTCTCTGTGGTTAATGAGTGCTGGCAAGCGGTAACTGAAAGCATCGATTTCTTATCGAATTTGATCGCTGAGGGTGATGATTTGCCGCTAACCCGTGGAACAGACGATACCTTTGATAACCTAGCGTCTCATGGCATCTCAATTTATTGTGCGAGCCTTTGGGTTGCTGGCTTGCAAGCGGCGAGTGAACTTGCACAATTGATGGGTGAAAGCGAGCGAGCTAAAGGTTACTTAACGCGTTCTAAAAAGGCGTTAGCCACGGTTGAGCAAAGCTTGTGGGATGACAAAGAGGGTTACTACCACTTCTTCGTGACGCCAGTTCAAGCCAAGCATTTAACAGGTGAAGGCTATCAAGCTCTGGAAACTTTAGGACTTTCATTGACTGGCGATGCGATTGCTGACAAGAACACGCTCAATACCTATCTCAATGAAACGGATACTTCCATCAGCATCAGTAAGGTATCTCAAAGAGTTTCTAAGAAACGCTTGCTGAGTGAGACGGCGCCACAAGCCTTTACTCAAGAATACTTAGATTTAGTGCCAGATTCTGACAACAGTTTTGGTGATGCCTTGTTGGCCGACAGCTACCTAAAGCTCATCGGCTTAGACGGTATTTTCCCGCAAGAGAACATCCAACGCGCACTAGACTATGTTTATAAGCATAACTTCGAAATTAACAGCCCTAAGCTTGGGGTTGCGAATATGACGTTGGCCGATGGTTCGCCGCATGAGGCATTTCAGGCTCAAGATGTGTGGATTGGTGTGCAGTTTAGTGTCGCAACGGCGTTGAGTCTGGCAGGTAAAAACCAGCAAGCAGAAACATTGATGGATACCGTGTATACCGCACTCTATGACTATTCAAAAATTCCATTTGCAGCGCCAGAAGGGTTCAACTGCTCTGTGTCTGTCAATGAGAAAGATCTTATGGAAGCCTTTAAGTTGACGCAAAATGATGCGAAAAACTGGCTAAGTGTACTTAAATGTCAAAACTGTGTGCTGTCTGACGGTCGTATCAATCCAACATTGACGAAAGATACTGACAATTTTGTTAAAATGGTGGGCGGTGAAATTCCGTTAGAAAAGCTGGCAGGCTTACATAAATGGCTACTGAGTACTGGCTTGAAATATACGGCTGGTCGTTACTTCAGACCGGGGATGATCTTCGCCTATTTGTATTAACTTAATGATACGAGTTTTAACGAAAGCAGTGGTATGCAGGTAGAAACTGATGGGGAGCTTTTGGGCTCCCCAAATGTCACTTGATTAGGGATTAGGGATTCGAGATGCGCACTAAAACAAAAAAAACAACAGTATACGATGTAGCGAGACTCGCTGGTGTTTCCCCAAGCACGGTTTCTCGTTTTCTTAATCGAACCACTTATGTGTCGGATGATAAAAGCCAGAACATCGAGCAAGCGATTAAAGACACTGGCTACAAACCTAATTTTCAAATGCAAGAAAACACCAACCGACGTTCACTCACCATTGGTGTATTGGTGCAACACCCTGACAGCCCTTATACCAGTCGTATTCTCAACGACATGGAGAAAACTCTGATCGCTCAAGGCTATTCGTTAGTGATCGCGACAGGGCATTGGCAGAAAAAGTTAGAAATGCACGCGTTGGAGTATCTCGCAAAAAGTAACGTGGATGGCATGATCATCGTAACAGGAAGCATTACTCAAGAAGAGATTGCTAAGTATGCACAAGATATCCCTATCGTGATGGTTGGCTACGATTTTGTTGAGAATAATGTCCGCTCCATCAATATCGACAACGTGTTGGGTGGCTATATGGCAACCCTACATTTACTGCAACAAGGACATGTGAATATTGCTCACATCAAGGGGTTATCAAGCCAGCCTGATGCAGGAAATCGCTTTGAAGGCTATAAGAAAGCCCTTCAAGAGGCGGGCATTAAAGTGATGCCAAAACTCGTTAAACAGGGTGATTTCAGTAGTGAGTCTGGCTACGAGAAAACGGTAGAGTTGATTGAATCTAAGGTTCACTTCTCCGCTCTATTCGCAGCCAATGATCAAACGGCTTACGGGGCGATTAAGGCGCTGTCTGACCACGGTTATAAAGTGCCTGAAGATGTTTCAGTGATTGGCTTTGATGACTTGCCGACGTCTAAGTATTTCACGCCAGCGTTAACGACTTTGAGACAGCCTATTGAAGAGATTGGTGAGGTGTGTGCTCAATCGATTTTGAATCTGTTATCTGGCGAGCGGCATGAAGCTCGATTGCCACCCATTGATTTAATCGTTAGAGAGTCGACCAAATCATTGTATCGTTAATTTCAAGACAAGCCTCAAGGTGGTACGCCCGTGATGATTCGTATTGATGTCAGTGCGAACCGTGGTGCAGGAATACCGCTGAGTAAAGCTATCGCTCTCGCTGCTGATATTTACGCGCTCACATTGTTTAACATGGGGATTGAATTACGAGCTAACTTAGCTGTGAGATAATTAAAATAAACCTAACTCTGAACTAGTCGATCAGTTTGTAGTGCACCAATATTGAGGTGTTACGTGTGCTTACGTTTGTAGAGCTATAAATACTGTAATATCCAACCAAGTTAAACGTCACTACTTAGCCTTCATCCTAGACGGCTTTATTATAGGTTTTCGAATGAAACAATTAACTCTAGCTCTCATTTTGTCCTTTTTATCGTCAGTCAGTTACAGTCAGGATTCTGAGTTTTATCCTGAATACTATTCCCAAGAAGTTATATCAAATGATCACTTAACTTTTGTCCTTAACTTTGATTTGGACTTTAAGTATGACAAAGAACGCTACATTGAAGCCGCTAACAAATGGCTAGGCATAATCAAAAAGGTTGATGGAAAAGATCAGCACACAATTAACATTGAAATTATTGTGTCAGATGATGTGGAAGAGTACGGCTTAGCGGCAGTAGAAGAGTATGAAGACAATATCCCCTCATTAGGCATTATCTGGATTAGCTCAGACCTCCATGAGCCTGATTTTGATCCCAAAAGCTATAAGCCAACTATTTTGCATGAATTTGCGCATATTCTTGGCGTTGGAACTTCAAGTGACGGGTTTATAGACGATTCAAAAGAGATTGCCGGTAAAGGTTTTTGTATGGAAACCAGCAAAGCAGTTACTGCCTATAATGAAGCTTATAATAGAGATTATGAATGCTTGCCATTTTCCGACGGCGGTCATTTATACGATTACATCAATGGGACTGACGACAAACGCGGTAAGGATTCTAAAGGCCGAACTATTCCGCCAATGCCTAAAGAGTTAATGGCTAATGGTGATGACTTGGGACCGGTGACGTTGTCAATTATTGATGATCTGGGCTTTGAACTTTACGATTGACTCTACTACGCCCTTAACTGGGCGTTTTTTAATCCCCAAAGTTAATTCAATCACTACTTATCGAAAAATTCGGATTTGTTCTCAGCCTTTATGTTCAGCTAGTTCTGATAATTTACAATAAAGATTGATTGGTTTTTCATCATCTCAAGTAATACGGGGCATGTAAGCTAAATCACTTTTGCCCCCTTCTTTGTTTTGACTGGCTCAACACATACTTCATCAAAGCCTCATCTGACTTACTTTTTCTAATCTAACTATGTGACCAAATTTACTAACCCACTAAAACTCACTGAACGAAGGACACCGTGCAACCAAGTATATTTTCTATACATACGATAACAGTGATAGTTTTTCATTAAACTTTAACTGGTTACGCATACATGACTTGCAACTTGGCACATTAATTTACGCTATCTAGAAAATTTTTGTATTTTATTGCAGAATCATTCTGCCTAGTATTGCTGTTATACATTTGGGAGGTAAAGTTGAGCTATTCATTTGATATTAAAAATTCAAAAGATCTATTTCACGAATTTTCTCGCTTAGCAGGAGAATATCGTAAAGAACCACTATCTTCTGGCTCTGCGGTAATCTGTGCAATTTTTTCATGGCACGTAGTAGAGTGGATCTATCGAGAATATCCTTCATTAATTGCTGCATATCCAAAGGAACGAGATTTTAAAAATTTCATGAAAAGCTCCTGCCCTGCTCTTAGCTACATGCAAGATATTGCCAATGGCAGTAAGCATCGTGGCATTACAATGTATAAACCTGTAGTTACAAAGACAGAACGACATCAAGGTGCATTTTCTTCAGCTTTCTCTAAAGACTTTGATGTATCTAGTTTAAAAATTGAGCTTGATAGTGGTGATAGTGGTGATATTGTGTACTTTGATGAAGAAGTAGATAAAGTAGAAGCTTACATTAAACTGTTTTTCTCTAGCACGTTGAAAGAAAATGTATAACGATAAATTTAAGAGTGAATCGAGTAAAGCCTTACAGGCTGTATCAGCATTCGTTATGTTAATAACCTCTCTATATTTTGGTTACGAAAGTAAACCTACGGAAATGGGATTAACCATTGTGGCTGGCTTCTTAGGGCTTGTGTTTGCAAATCTAGAAAAATTTCAGAGCTTCAAAGCAGGTGGAGTTGAAGCTCAGCTAAAAGTAGATCAATTCGAAGCTATATTGGAAAAAGAAACAGAAGCACCAACTGAAGAAGTAGATGAAGCAGAGGCACAGGTGCCCAACGTAGATCTAGTGCCTGAAAATACTAAAAGTGTCCTGAGCGCATTACAAAACCACGAATATACATGGCGCTATGTTTCAGGCTTATCTAAAGAGACCAACCTCTCTCGGAATCAAGTCAAAGAATCGCTCTTATGGCTTTCTGAGCATGGATACGCAAGGAAATCGCTTGGTAAAAGCGGGGAGATTTGGGCATCTACTCAAGAAGGGCGCTATTTGTTTGCGATCATTCGCTTTAGTGATGTACCAACTGCGTAACAATCGTTTAAGGTTTCAAGATACTTATTCTAATCTATCTAGAGCACGTTAGAACTTAAATTCTAACGTGTTTCTGTCCAAAAACGAGTTAGCGCTCTGCTGTAGTGACCTGTGATCACCAAGCGATTCTGTCGTACCTTAATTACCAAGCGACTTTGTCATTAC
>NZ_JBGONH010000064.1:0-26917 GCF_041439075.1 Vibrio sp. FF145 | reverse complement strand
CTTCTTGAAGATAAAAGCGGCTTTCCCCGGAAAGCCGCGATGAACCTTTTTCTTTTCTGAAAGGCAGATGTGGGAAACAAAAAGAAGATTGGAGTAGCGAGTGACAAGTTGAAAGCAGATACAGGATGGATGCGAGTGAACGAGTAACGAAAAGCCCGTTTTACTCGCATCTATATATCCCCGTCATTCCCTACAGCGAGGAACGAGCGTGATAGGGAATGACGGGGGTTTTTGATCTTAGTATCCCGAATCTCTTCTACTTGTATCTAACTCCCCTTATCTCGCATCTAAAGAAACGCTTACTTACCTTGCTCATTACGCAGATACATAATGGCAACCATGCCAAAGCCGATAAGTTGCCATAGATACTGCCCATCGCTTGCGCCAGTGATGGTTTGAGTGAAAGCCATACAAGCAGTTACAAACAGAGAAGCGAATGCCGCATAGAGTAACCACGGGCGTTCTTTACCAGCCATGAATTCACCAGCGACCACCGAGCGAAGTACCAATAAAAATGGTACACATTGCAAAGCAATCAGAATAGGAAACATAAAATCGAACGTAGGGCTCAGTAAAACATGACCAACTTGGCTCTTATCCCAAGTGCCGACAATATAGCCTTTCCAGCCAGCCCAAGTGTCACCTGCATAAGCGGTATCGGGCGTAATGAAGCCAAGTAGCACGCCCATCACTTTATCGATAAAGCCATTTTTGAACCAAAAGACGAATAAGAAGATCTGAATTGGAATGATCTGAAAAGCAAACTTCTTCAACATGTGTATACCCCAAATAATAAATGATTTGGTGACCAGTATGTGGAAGTCGATGTTTTTATGCTTGATGCAAGGCAATCGAGCCTAACTCCAAACAATAATCAAACATGTTGAGAAGCCTGTTAGCACAAGGAAACCTTGCGGAAGAGCCGTTACTATTAGTGGTAACTCAACGTCTTCACTTCAAAGAGAATTATGTGGTTTAGGAAAGGTTTGTTTTTTATAAAGATTCAATAAGATCAAACAGTTGGCCATTATACTCTTTTTTCACTTCGGTATAGCGCTGATAGTTGTATTGCGAACCTTCTGGGTTATCCGACAGCTTGTCAGCCACACTAAGTAGATAAAAACTGATAGGGCTCGGTGTACTTTCGGCCGCATAAAAAAGGTAAGGGAAAGCTTGATTGGCATGTTGGTTGATTAACAGTGCAAGACCCAAGGTAAGGTTGGCAATATCACAACGTGGGTTCATCTCAAAGGCTTGCTTTGCCAGTTGCAGTGCATGTTCGCGATCTTCTTGCTCATGACTTTGCAAATAAGCCAAAGATTCCGAATACGACAATAAGGCATTGACCAAATAATTGTCTCTTCCTTGCTGTTGAATCGTATCCAACTGAAGTGCGATCTCTGCAAATGGCTGTCCACCTTTGCCTTGGTAGAAAAGCGATATTCCCTCTGAAATAACCTTCCAATCGTCGTAGTTATCAATAGAAGTCACTCGATGACTGACGACACCGTATTCTGAACTCATTGGGGCAATAATGGCTTTAATCTCAAGAATCACATCCCCAATGGCATCAAAGAAGTTATCTTGGCTAAAGCTCTTTTCCACTTTCTGGCTTTGATTGGGCTGGCGGTTGTTTTGTATCAGCACGCTCAGTATATAATTACTGCCCTTTTGCTTGAGCCAACCTTTGAGTTCGACACCATTATTGGCAAGTGATTGCTTGCCCTGTTTTGAGAGCTGAGAGAAGTGGTAACCCGATAAATTTCTCGCTGAGTTCAGCCCGTAGAATAGGTAGTTGTACACGCTTTCCGACATCTCATAATCGTCCGCAGAATCGAGTGTTATGTCATGGATATAAACGGGAATTACATCACTTTGAGGCGCAGAAATAACAGCTGTGTCATTGGTTGAGACATCAATTTTCCACGCCCAAGTTGCTATTAAGCCAATAGAGAATACTGCGGCTGTAATCAGGGCAATGGTTTTATTTTTAGGCTTAGAAACAACTTTGATTTCAGGTGGGGGAATTTCTACTACGGGAGTAGTCTCAACGCTAGGCTGAATTATCTCAATATCGAACAGATAACCTTGCTTAGGAATGGTCTGAATGATGCGATACGGACGTACTTTATCCTGAAGCTGACTGCGCAGTAAACTGATGACCTGTCTGACCAAGTTGTCAGACACTTGAGTTCGCTGCCAGACATCAGCAGCTATCTGCTGCGTACTAACCACTTGCCCGCGCTTGTCGATGAAATAGCTGAGCAGCCTTGCTTGTAGTGGCTCTAAATGAATCTCTTCACTATCAATCACCAACTGGTTTTTATCAGGGTAGAAAGAAATAGGAAAGTCGTGTTGCAATACAAAGCAATGCGAGCGAGTCATAGTAGTTCTGTGGTTAGAAAAGACCACTCAAGATTATTGGTTTTACGAATAGTAAGCAAGCCAAGCATCAGAAATAAAAAAGGCTGCGCAGAGGCAGCCTTTCGATCAATCAGTCAGTCAGTCAGTCAAACAAAGCAGATTAGATTAAACCGAGAATGGGTACTTAATCGCTTCGTGGCATTCGTAGCCTTCAACCCAGAAGTCATCCATCGTCACCCACGTTTCCAAATCTTCTAGAGACTTAATCTCAGGATTGATATGGAATGTTGGCCCCGCTAAAGGCTCACGCTTCAACTGGATATCACGCATAGGTACGAGTTGATCTTCGTAGATATGAGCATTAACCAGCTTGTGGTAAGCCACACCCGCTTTTTTGCCTGTAATTTGCGCCATGATTGCTAGGAACACATACACTTGAACCATGTTGAAGTTCAGACCTAATGGAACATCACAAGAGCGCTGAGTACTGTTTAGGTACAAAGTGTCACCAAGTAGAGAGAAGTGGTGGCTGTACATACACGGACGTAAACAACCCATGTGGAACTCACCTGGGTTATAGAAGTTTAAGATCTCGCCGCGGTCATCAATGCCGTTCGTTAGATCATCAACAATCTTCTTCAGTTGGTCGATATGACCGCCGTCAGGTTTTGCCCATGCACGTCCTTGAACGCCATAAACACGGCCCATGTCGTCTTCACCCTTGCGGTAAGGGTTATTTAGCCATGCTTCATTCAGGTTAGAATTCGCATCCCAAGTTTTAGTCCCTAGCTTACGAAAATCTTCAGCATTGTCGTAACCACGGATATAGCCAAGCAGCTCGGCAACTGCGGCTTTCCAAAAACTTTTACGAGTTGTTACCAGTGGGAATTGGTTATTACCTACATCATATTCAAGGTCAGCATTGATTACGGTTAGGCAGCGCTTGCCTGTGCGTTCATTTTCAATCCAAGTACCGTCATTAACGATACGCTGACAGAGATCTAAATACTGTTTCACTCCAATTCCTTATTTCGTTTGTTGTGGTAATTCATCTTTGTAGTGACCACGCTTGTATGCCCAAACCATCATCAGCACACCGATGATAACCATTGGCAGTGACAAAATTTGTCCCATAGAGATAAATCCACCGAACAAACCTAGCTGAGCATCAGGTTCACGTACGTATTCAACTAGGAAGCGGAATGTACCATATCCAGCTAGGAATAACCCTGATACAGAACCAAGAGGGCGCGGCTTTTTGATGAACCAGTTCAAGATGAAGAACAGTACAATCCCTTCAAGCGCCATTTCATAAAGCTGAGATGGATGACGAGGAAGCGGACCACCGTTAGGGAATACAATCGCCCATGGCACATCAGTCACACGACCCCATAGCTCACTGTTCATGAAGTTGCCCATGCGGCCCATACCTAAACCAAATGGAACCAATGGTGCAATCATGTCTGCGACACCAAAAAAGGTTCGACCGTTCTTTTTGGCATACCAAAGCATCGCGGTGATCACACCAAGCAAACCACCGTGGAAAGACATACCGCCAGTCCATACCTTAAATAGGTAGAGTGGATCATCAATGAAAAGGCCAAAGTTGTAGAAAAGTACGTAGCCAATACGACCACCAAGCACCACACCTAGAAAGCCAGCAAACAGTAGGTCTGATACTTGCTCTCGAGTCCAACCACTACCGGGTTGATCAGCTCGGCGATTTGCTAACCAAAGAGCAAACATAAAACCGACAAGGTACATTAGGCCGTACCAACGAACTGAGATTGGTCCTAGTTCAATAAGAACAGGATCGATATTTGGGAATTCGATAAAACCCTGAGACATACTTGGCTCTCTATCTAAAATTGAATAACGGTTAACTCAACAGCTAACAGAAAAGACACTACAGCAGCATAGTAGCTGCTATAAACATTAAAAATACCGCAAAGAATTTCTTCAGCACGGGGGTTGGCAATTGAGTGGCCAGTTTAGCGCCAACTCGTGTGGTCAGAACTGAGGTACAAGATATCGCTATCAAAGCCGGTAGATAAACATAACCTAAGCTATACGCCGGAAGATCATCGACAGAAGAGCCATGCCAAATAAAGCCTAGCATTCCCGAAATCGCGATAACACAACCACATACAGAGGATGAGCCTACAGCTTTATGCATTTCCACACCGTGATGGTTAAGGAAAGGCACCGACAAAGAACCACCACCAATACCAGCCAAGCTTGAAACCAAACCAATACCGCCACCACATAACATGGTCTTAGCTGAACCCGGCATCGACTTTTGACTCTTAGAGCGGATCGACAACAACATCTGCAACGCCAATACCAAGACAATCACACCAAAGACTTTTGGCAGATATTGAGCAGGAATAACGTCGGCGACAAAAGAACCTAGGAAACCACCAATCACCACACCAGGCATCAACCACTTAACGACAAAAAGCTCCACATTACCCAATTTTAAATGGTTAATCGCAGACGACCCTGAGGTAACAATAATGGTTGATAACGAGGTAGCCAATGCCATTTGCATCGCAAACTCTTGAGGGATACCCGCTTTAGGAAGCAAAAAGAGTAAGGCAGGAACCACCAGCAAACCACCACCAATGCCCAGCAAGCCAGCTAAAACACCAACAATAGCACCAAGGCCTGCTAGCAAGCCTATCAGTTCATATGACACGTTAAATCCTATTTTTTACCCGCTCGAATGAAGCCTGTAAATTCACGCTCTTCGAAATAGTTGAGCATCATACTATAGATGTCACTTCCATACGGTTTTGATAGCGCCTCATTTGCCAAATCTTGCAGTTCACTAAGCTTAGATTGACGAATCAAATACTTAGTCCTTGCGACATTTGAGGTGTTCATACTTAACGTCTCATACCCTAACCCAATCAAGAGCAATGCACCCATTGGATCACCCGCGAGCTCTCCACATATACACACCGGCAATTGATATTGCTTACAAGTATCATGGATGTGTTTCAATGCCATGATCACTGCAGGGTGCATGGATTCATAGACATCAGAGACACGGGAATTGTTCCGGTCAACCGCCAATAAATATTGAGTTAAGTCATTGGTGCCCACCGAAACGAAATCAACTTTATCCGCAATAAGCGGAAGAAGGTAAAGCATGGATGGCACTTCAATCATGATACCGATACGCGGCATGCGAACTCGACTGTCGAGTTCATGCACTTCATCGTAGGCTTGCTCGATGAGTTGAACAGTATCATCCAGTTCTTGAGTGCTAGAGATCATCGGCAACAAGATACTCAAGTTCTGGCTATCACAACTCGCACGTAACATGGCACGTAACTGAATAATAAAGATGTCAGGATGATCGAGCGTAAAACGAATACCACGCCAACCAAGGAATGGATTGTCTTCTTCTATTGGGAAGTAAGGTAACGCCTTATCTCCACCAATATCCAAGGTTCGCATCACCACTTGCTTCTCAGGGTAACTCGCAAGCACAGAACGATACTGCTTGAATTGTTCGTCCTCTGACGGAAACCTTTGCTGCAACAAGAAAGAAATTTCGGTTCGATACAGACCAACCCCATCAACCCCTTGGTTAATGGCGATATTAGTGTCTGCACTCAAACCCGCATTAAGCAGAATCTCGACTTGCTTGTCGTCTTTCGTTTTTGCCGGTAAGTACAGTTCTCGATTGACCATAGAGGAGAGCTCACTCTCTTCTAGAATCAGCCCCCGATACTCTTTGAGCAGGTTTTTAGTCGGCTCAATAAAAATCTCACCGCTATACCCGTCAACAATCGCTTGCTTACCATTAGCTTGCGAAAGATTAAGGTTAACTCCCATAACAGAAGGAATACCCAAAGCTCGAGATAAAATCGCTGCGTGCGAGTTCGCCGCCCCTTCCAAGGAAATAACCGCTAATAGTTTTTCTTTAGGAATAGACGCTAATACAGAGGCCGTTAACTCACGAACCACCAAAATAATCGGTTTATCTAACGTGCGAAGTTCATGTTCAGAATTGTGGAGGAAATAGAGCAGTCTTTGACCAAGCTCTCGGACGTCTTGCGCTCTCTCCCGAAGGTACACATCTGACATACGAGCAAAACGGTTAGAGTAACTCTCAACAACCTGTCTCAATGCCCAATCGGCTTTGTCGCCTTTCTGAATTTGACTCTTGAGATCCTTACGTAACATGGGATCGTTGAGTAAGTGAGTAAACAGATCAAAGATCGCCAACGCGTCTTTATTGATTTCACTATCTAAACGCTTTCGCATTCGCTTAAAATCATTGAGAGCATTTTCGACAGCGACTGCCAACAGCTCATGCTCCCTTTCAACATTGAGCGTCGAAGCAGGGTAAACATCGGTGAGTTCAGGCTGAGTGTTGTCCCACCATAAGTCACCAATCGCCACACCCGATGAAGCTGCAATACCTTTGGTCGCAGGTAGCTTCTGTTGCTCTAACAGCCAATGGCCTTGAGTTTGGGCATGCGCCACAATAACCGCAAGTTGTGCTGAGAGTGTAACAAGGAAGGATTCTTCCATCTCACTGAATAAACGGGGGGACTTCTGTTGAATGACCAATACGCCAAGCACTTGCTTGCGATAGATAATCGGAGTGCCGAGAAAAGAGTGATAAACCTTTTCTCCAAGCTCGGGAAAAAACTTATAAGCAGGGTGAGCAGACGCCTGTGCAAGGTTAATAGGTTCAGCACTTCTTTTAACAAGGCCAACCAAACCTTCGTCAAAACCAATGTGAATACTATTGCCTTTGAAGATCAGGCCTTGAGTTGCCATCAACTCAAGACGCTGCATATCATTATTTGCCAAATACACGGTGCAACATTCCGTCTGCATCGCGCTGCATGTCTCTTTAACCAAAATATCAAGAGCCGTCGACACATCTTCAACTCTTGATACGTGTTCAACTATTTCCCTTAGTTGGCTGAGCATGCTTAACCTCTACGCAATTTGCGCTTTCCTTTTGTTTTTCGCTCTTTAAACGGCATTGCTAAAGATGCGAATTCTTTCATCGCTCGACGGTAAACATCTCGCTTGAAAGATACAACTTGTCGAACTGGGTACCAGTAACTCACCCAACGCCAACCATCAAACTCAGGTGTGCTTCCACGCTGCATATTGATATGCGATTCATCGCAATCTAAGCGTAAAAGAAACCACTTCTGTTTTTGTCCAATACAGACAGGTTTAGAATCCCACCGAACCAGTCGTTTGGGCAGCTTATAGCGTAACCAATGACGACTTGTCGCGACGATCTTTACATCCTTTTTAGTAAGGCCAACCTCTTCATATAACTCGCGGTACATTGCCTGTTCCGGAGTTTCACCTTCATCTATTCCCCCTTGAGGGAATTGCCATGAATGTTGCCCGTATCGTTTAGCCCAGAAGACCTGACCATGGTTGTTACAGATTACAATACCAACATTTAATCGGTAACCATCGCCATCTATCACTGGCCAACCTCTATCTAAATTTTTAATTACACTGATTTTTCCACATATCCCCAATCGGAGCAAACTTAGTGACGTGACAAGCGCTATATTTATGAATAATAACTACGAATATGGATAAGTTTTGCTCAAATCTTAGTTACCCACACAAGAGTGAGACATAGACCACATTTATTCACCTTTTCTGTGAATAACTATGTGAAGAATTACCCGCAATCGTTTTTTTTAATCCATAGATTTATCAGAACCAAAAACAAAAACCCATCCACCGACAACAAAAACAATTAAAAATCAATAAATTAAAGTAAAGCCATCAATTTTAAAAACATGAAAAAATAAAAAGATCTTTTAAAAATCACCCATGGTTAAAGATCAACCACTCCGATGTTTATCCACACTAGTAAGTGAAAGATTCATTTCAAACCCTATTTAGCAAGCATTTTATCCCCTGCAAACCCCTGTTTATTTATCCACTAAATTAATATTTCAATTAATTACCTTCATGTCCTGTGGATAACCATGAGTTTGATCCCTTTTCTAGCAAGGCGATCATTTCTTAACCAGTCGTCATATGGTGATAACTTCTGGTAAAATCATTTTTTTGATCATGCCTTTTATTATGAAACCAGAACCACAAACACAACAAGAGCTGTTAGACAGAGCATATGCTATTGCAGGAATGACCTTCAAAGAGCTCGCCGATGAAGCCAATATGGTTGTACCAAACGACCTAAAGCGAGATAAAGGCTGGGTTGGACAACTATTGGAATGGCACTTGGGGGCGCCAGCTGGCAGTAAACCAGAACAAGATTTTGCCAAGCTCGGGATCGAGCTAAAAAGTATCCCGATTGGTTATTCAGGGAAGCCACTCGAAACCACCTTTGTTTGTGTCGCGCCATTGATGGGCGTGCAAGGCATAACGTGGGAAACCAGTCACGTTCGAAACAAGCTGTCTAAAGTGTTGTGGATCCCGGTAGAGGGAGAAAGAGAGATCCCACTGGCAGAAAGGCATGTAGGATCCCCTTTATTGTGGACACCAACCCAAGCGGAAGACGAGATCTTAAAAAGGGATTGGGAAGAGCTCATGGAGCTGATCGTGTTAGGTAATGTTGAACAGATAACAGCAAGACACGGCGAAGCACTGCATTTGCGACCAAAAGCCGCCAACAGTCGAGTGTTAACAGAAGCTTACGGTGCAAGTGGAAAACCAATAAAGACCAAACCTCGTGGTTTCTATCTACGAACTCAATTCACCCACAGATTGCTGACAACCCATTACGCATAGAAAGCCATTACGCATAGAGGTTTTATCTAGCATAGATAGGCTAAAAGATCAGTACGTTATAAACCGTCTCAATTTAGAAGTAATTTCTCACTACAACGCTCGTTAAGAATACTCTCTAATGAGGTTTGAGCGCCAGTTCAATATCGCAGTAGCTTTGGTTGGGTTCATTACCAAACTCATCATACGCGTTGTGCAAGCGAAGGTAGGCCTTTTCAAAGCCGAGCCGGAGTAATTCCTCTTTCACTTGATCCAAGGATCCAAAGTGAAGCGGCTCGCCGTCTTGCTTTACCGGTTCTAGCTTGTGTTTGTACTCCACCGCCAGCAAATATTCAGAGATATCAGAGCAACCAATAACGTACACTTTCGGTGTCTGATAAGAGTCTTTGTGCTCTCCATGTAACCACATGTCTAATTGATGCTTCTGCATAGTCAGCCTCCCTTGCTCTGTAAAGCTTAGCCGAACTATTTACCTTTACTAGATAACGACTTAAAAAAGCAAAAAAAGAGAAGCAAGAGCTTCTCTTTTTTGGCCAGTTCTAGTTCAAAAATTTGCATTTTCGACGCCATAACTATCGCTGATGTTTATCTTGTGGGGTGAAAGGCGCTATCACCCCGCAAGATTACGTCGGTATTCGCGCGCTTAAGACTCGACGAAGATGACGAACTCGGCGCTCAATCGTGACAACTTCAGGCTCAGAAAAACCAATTGGTCGACCATCGGCTTCAAGGCCAATATCTCTCAATAAATGGGTGTTGTTCCATGGTAGATCATATGAACTACGACGAACTTTTCGTTGCCATTCACGCTCTTCACGACGAAGGTCTGCACGGATAAGAACTGTTGCTAGTTTTAAATATACTGAGTGACGCATAATAACTCTCCAGTTGTGGAATAAACTGAGGAAAAATAGCGTTCTAGATAGTATGAGGGCTTCTCACTTAGCTGCTATTTTTCCGCAGCCAAATAAGGGTACGGATCTATTAGTTAGGTTTATCTTGGGTGTTTCGATCGGCCATGGCTGATGTGTGTGACATATCAGTCACCATGTCAGTACACGGATCAAACGACGCGCAAATATGCTGTATAAAATCGAAATGTTTCATTTGCGCCTCCAAGCTAACTAAAAAATCCAAAAAGAAATGGGGTTGTAAAAGCAGACAAGTCTTTGTTAAATCGTTGCTTTCACGGTTAAAGTCTAACCAAGTGAGTATATTATTCAACCGATAATTGGTTAACATTTTTAAAACAATGCATTCGCCTGAAATATCAGTTGCATATTCATTTACATATAACATATTCACTATGATTATATAAAATCACAGCATATCTATCTTAGGGCTCTCTCTATAGAACAGCGGACTATCCTTCAGAAACAAAAAAGCCACGTATGATACGTGGCCCTTGAATTTTCACTCACCGGATAGAGTCAATGAATAGAACGTTCTAAACAACGCCCTCAGATATAAGACCATGTTTATTGAGTAAGCGGTACATAGTTGCGCGTGAAACTCCAAGCTCCTTAGCGGCCAAAGACACTTGACCACCATAAGATTCCAACACAATGAGTAAAGCATCTCGCTCTGAACGTTCACGTATACTTTTCAGACTGCGGCGTTCATCATTCTGTTTTGGTAAATCCAGTTGATGATCCTCAATGATGACAGCATCAGACATCAACACAACACGCTTAATCTGATTCATCAATTCACGAACGTTGCCAGGCCAATGGTAGCGACTCATCGAGCGGATAGCATCGTCTGAGAAGCTCTTCGCTTGCGCATTAAACTCTTTTGAGTACTCACGCAGAAAATGATTCGCTAGCACTGAAATATCACTCACACGTTCTTTTAAGCTAGGAACATGAATACGCAGAACATTGATGTAATGATAAAGCTCTTCATTGAAGTCGCCCTCGATCAATGCCTTTTCAATATCAGAAGAGTTAGCAGCCAAAATGCGAACATCAACCGACTTAGCTCCCTTCGTGGTTTCAATTTTCCCTTCTTGTAAAAAGCGTAAAAGGTTCAATTGTTGATTACGAGGCATCGCTAGGACATCGTTGAGTAAGAGGGTTCCGCCATCGGCTTCTTCCAACATACAAGGCGCTGCCGTTGCTGGGGCTGAAATACCAAACATCTCAGTCTCTATCCTCATTTCAGATAGAGCACGGCAATTCACAGTTAAAAATGGTTTCTGAGCTCGCGATGAATTTTGATGAATGGAACGTGCAATTGTCTCTTTTCCTGTCCCACTCTCACCGTAAATCAAAATACTGACATCTGTGGGGCCAATTCGCTTGACTTGGTCTCTCAAGCGTTTCACCGCCACAGAATCACCGAGTAGGCCCATATTGTTGTTAATACCGTAGTTTGGCCATACTTTCTGCTCAAGTTTGAGCATACCCAGTTGATGACCAATGGTACTCAATAGCTGAGCATCAGGGATTGGTGCCGTGAAAAAGTCGATACAGAAGTTAACGATAAATTGGCAGATTGTATCTGAGCTCAATTGCGATTCACGGATAAAAGCAAGCCATCGAACTTGCTTGTTGTTGCTCACGAGGTTAGCGATACCATTAAGGCTAAACTCATCATGACTAAGATCCACAATGCCAATGCAGGGGCCAATATCAGTAATTAAGGCATCGGCTTTTCGTAAATCTGCACACTGGGTACATTGCCAACCCACTTGTTCTAACACTGATAACCAGGGTTCGTACGCACCACCAACGACGATAAGAGAACCTGGTAAGGAATCCATCTTAAATTGAGTTCCCATCCTTCTTCCTTATTCTGTTTTTATTTTTTTCAATCAGGCTAACACGAGTTAAACGAATCATACGGGTACAAAGTTGCCGCAAGATCGTATTCAGATCCGATACGTATAGTAATGAGACTATCTTAGATTTTTTGTCTCAATGGTAAGACTATGTCATAAATAATCATTTTTCGAATCAAGAGTGCGGTACGAGCTAGGTTTTGACGCTAAAAACCGAAAAAGCCACCCGAAGGTGGCTTTTAAATTACACGGGCAGTAACACCCCATAAGCGAAAATTACGCTTGCGGGCGCATTGCCGGGAACAAGATCACGTCACGGATTGTGTGCGTGTTAGTAAATAGCATCGCTAGGCGATCGATACCAATACCTTGACCCGCCGTTGGCGGTAGGCCGTGCTCTAGTGCAGTAATGTAGTCCGCATCGTAGTACATAGCTTCGTCATCACCCGCGTCTTTTGCGTTAACTTGTGCTTTAAAACGCTCATCTTGATCTTGTGCATCGTTAAGCTCAGAGAAACCGTTCGCTACTTCACGGCCACCGATGAAGAACTCAAAGCGGTCTGTGAAGAATGGGTTGCTATCGCTACGACGAGCCAGTGGAGAAATATCCGCTGGGTAACCCGTGATGAACGTTGGTTGAATTAACTGAGGCTCAGCCGTTTCACCAAAGATCTCTTCAAGAAGCTGACCACATGTCCAGAACTTCTCAACGTACAGACCCACTTCTTCTGCAATTTTAACCATCAATTCTCTGTTCTGAAGATCATCTTCAGTCAGAGCTTGAATATTTGCATTTTCAGGTGTGTAGTGTTTGATTGCATCGAACATGCTCATGCGAGCGTAAGTGCCACCGAACTCAACTGTTTCGTCACCGTAAGGCATAGAAGTAGAACCAAGAACATCCATCGCCGCTGTGCTTAGCATCTCTTCCGTTAGATCCATTAGATCTTTGTAGTCAGAGTACGCTTGGTAGAATTCCATCATTGTGAATTCTGGGTTGTGACGTGGAGAAAGGCCTTCGTTACGGAAGTTACGGTTGATCTCGAATACACGGTCAAAACCACCAACTACTAAACGCTTAAGGTAAAGCTCAGGTGCAACACGTAGGTACATGTCGATGTCTAGTGCGTTGTGATGAGTGATGAATGGACGTGCTGTTGCACCGCCTGGGATCACGTGCATCATTGGCGTTTCAACTTCTAGGTAGCCTTTTGAGCTCATGAAGTTACGAATTGAAGACACAAGCTTAGAACGCACGATGAATGTGTTACGAGAGTCTTCGTTCACGATTAGGTCAACATAACGCTGACGGTAACGCATCTCTTGGTCAGTTAGGCCGTGGAACTTCTCTGGTAGAGGACGAAGTGCTTTGGTTAGCAACTCAAACTCTTCCATGTTCACGTAAAGGTCACCTTTACCAGACTTGTGAAGCGCACCTTTAACACCGATGATGTCACCGATATCTAGGCCTTGGTACTTCTCTTTCAGCACTTTTTGAACGTCTTTCGCTGCGTATGCTTGGATACGACCAGAAGTTTCTTGAATCGCAAGGAATGGACCACGTTTCGCCATTACACGACCCGCAATTGCTACGATATGGTTTAGTTCTTCTAGCTCTTCTTTGGTTTTCTCACCGAATTCAGCTTGAAGGTCGCCTGCAAGGTTTTCACGACGGAAATCATTCGGGTGACCATTTGCTTTGCAGTTTTGGCGGATATGATCCAGCTTGCTACGGCGCTCAGCGATTAGTTTGTTCTCTTCAGGTGAAGAAGCTTCTTGTGCATTTTCGTTTTGAACAGCATCAGTCATTTGAGATGTACCCTGCTTTTATAATTTGGACAGCTATATTTTTGAAAATATAGGCATTTTTACCAATATTATTGGTAAAGCTTAATAGTTGATAAAGCTTACAGACCTGATTTCAGGCTAGCTTCAATAAACTTGTCTAAGTCACCGTCAAGAACCGCTTGAGTATTACGGTTTTCGATGCCGGTGCGTAAATCTTTGATACGTGAATCATCCAGCACGTAAGAGCGGATCTGACTGCCCCAACCGATGTCTGATTTCGTTTCTTCGCTCGCTTGTTTTTCAGCATTTTGCTTTTGAATCTCAAGTTCAAAAAGCTTAGCACGTAGCTGCTTCATCGCTTGATCTTTGTTCTTATGCTGCGAACGGTCATTCTGACACTGAACCACGGTGTTAGTTGGAACGTGAGTAATACGTACCGCCGATTCCGTGGTGTTTACGTGCTGACCACCAGCGCCAGAGGCACGGTATACGTCAATACGTAGGTCAGAAGGATTAATGTCGATCGTAATGTTGTCATCAATCTCAGGATAGATAAACGCAGAAGCAAATGAAGTATGACGACGACCACTTGAATCAAATGGTGACTTACGAACTAGACGGTGAACACCAGTCTCTGTGCGTAACCAACCGTAAGCGTACTCACCAGAGATACGTACCGTTGCGCCTTTAAGGCCAGCAACATCGCCATCAGACACTTCGATAACTTCAGTCTTGAAGCCTTTCGAATCTGCCCAACGCAAGTACATACGCAACATCATTGAAGTCCAGTCTTGAGCTTCTGTACCGCCCGAACCTGACTGTAAATCGATGTAGCAATCTGATGCGTCGTGATCACCAGAGAACATACGACGGAATTCCAATTTCTCTAACTTAGCTTCAAGCTCAGCTAGTTCTGGCTCAATTTCATCGAACGTTTCTTGATCTTCTTCTTCAACCGCAAGCTCTAATAGGCCATCAACATCCTCAACACCTTGGTCAAGTTGGTCGATCGTTTCTACTACCGCTTCCAATGCTGAACGCTCTTTTCCTAGCGCTTGAGCACGCTCAGGTTCGTTCCATACATCCGGTTGTTCTAATTCTGCGTTTACTTCTTCTAGACGCTCTTTCTTTGCGTCATAGTCAAAGATACCCCCTCAGGATATTTGTGCGCTCAGACACATCCTGCAGACGGTTTTTTATAGGATTGATTTCAAACATTTTAGCTCATCATTTATGAGTAGAATTTAACCGGAGAATTGTACTCAAAAGTGTGACGGAGATACAGAATTTTTTAGAGTGGTACACCAAGATTCAATAACTTAATCGGATATAAAATTGACGGGCAGAAAAAACACGTAAAATTTGTAAGGCAATAAAGGAAAACAAGCCCTGTTTTTGAACAGAGCTTGTTGGATTAGGTACTAAATGATGAACCTCATTCAGTGAACGATAACGCTATTTGGCTTCAACTATTTCGCTTCGATATGATCAATCATCAACTGCAACGATTGATTGCCACGAAACTCGTTAATATCAAGCTTAAACGCAAGATGTACCGTTTTCACTGAGGCATCAGGCCAGCGACGTAGGTCAACATTAAAGGCAATACCATCAATCATCACATTGGTCGGGTGGCCTTTATACAATGGCTCAAGCATTAACTTTAGGTGCTTTTCACCCACTAATTTTTGATGCAGAACTTTAAACTCACCATCAAAGATCGGTTCTGGGAAAGCTTGTCCCCACGGACCACCTGAACGCAATGTTTCAGCGGTATGCATTGAGAACTCTTCAGGTAGCAGCTCACCATCAGACAAGATAATGCCCTTAAGTGCCGTCTCACCGAGTTCTTTACGCACAACGTCATCAAACATCTTGCTGAATCGCTCGAAGTCTTTTTCCATAATGGTTAACCCGGCTGCCATTGCGTGACCACCAAACTTCAAGATCAAGCCAGGGTTTTGAGTGTCGATTCTGTCTAGCGCATCGCGCATGTGCAAACCTGGAATCGAACGACATGAACCCTTAATGCTACCTTCACCACCATCAGCAAATGCGATCACTGGGCGGTGATATTTGTCTTTGATACGCGAAGCTAGAATACCAATTACGCCTTGATGCCAATCACGTTGAAACAGAGCCAAACCAGAAGGCAAATCGTCTTTACCAAATTCAAGGCGCTCACAAAAAGCCATCGCTTCTTGTTTCATGCCCTCTTCGATCTCTTTACGTGTTTGGTTCAAGCCATCTAACTCGCTGGCCATTCGACGCGCGGCATGGATGTTATTACTCATTAGCAGCTCAACACCAAAAGACATATCATCCAATCGGCCAGCCGCATTGATACGTGGACCAAGCGCAAAACCAAAATCGGAGGCAACTAAACGCTTAGCATCTCGCTTAGCAATTTCAATCAAGGCTTGAATACCCGGACGCGCTTTGCCTGCACGAATGCGTTGTAGCCCTTGGTGTACCAAGATTCGGTTGTTTTCATCAAGTGGTACCACATCCGCAACAGTACCCAGTGCCACTAGATCAATCAGTTCCATCAACTTGGGTTCTGTCATGCCGTGTTGAGCAAACCAGCCCAACTTACGCATATGAACACACAATGCCATCATCAGGTAAAAGGCGACACCCACACCGGCTAGCGCTTTTGAAGGAAATGCGCAGCTTTCTAGGTTGGGATTGACCATTGCATCTGCAATCGGTAATTCAGAACCAGGCAAGTGATGATCAGTAACCAGTACATCAAGGCCTTTCTCTTTAGCAAAGCGAACACCGTCAATTGAAGATACACCGTTGTCGACTGTCATGATCACTTCAGCACCAAGTTCGATCGCCTGTTCGACAACCTCAGGGCTCAAGCCATAACCATCTTCAAAACGGTTGGGTACCAGATAATCAACATTCGAGCTGCCCAACATTCGCAGAGCAAGCACAGACAACGCCGAACTGGTTGCGCCATCGGCATCAAAGTCACCAACAATGATAATGCGCTTTTGCTGCTGAATGGCTTTGAACAACAATTCAACTGCAGCATCAATGCCGCCCAGTTTTTGATAAGAGTGCAAACCTTTCGCAGCTGTCTCTAGCTGGTCAGCACTGTCGATTCCGCGACTCACATAAATGCGCTTTAACAAGTCAGGTAAATGAGCAGGTAAGACTGAAATGTCGACCTCAGGACGGCGTTGGATCTCTATCATATAAAAATGGGCCTGATATCAATCAGGCCACTCCTTAAATCAAAAACAGGGGGAAATAACAGGTAATAAAAATGAAGATTACTGCTCTAAACGCTGAATAAGTTGCGCTGGAGGTAAGTAACCACTCACCAACTCACCGCTTGCTAGCACGATAGCCGGAGTGCCATTGATGCCAAGCTCACGACCGAGTTGGTATTGTTTAGCAATGATCTGCTTTTGCTCTGCTAGGTCTTTACCAGACGCTGGCATTTGACGATTGACTTTAGCATCATGCATAGCTGTTTTTGGATCGTCAGACGCCCAGATTGCAGCCATTTGATCGGCAACTTGTCCTGTCGCACCTTGACGTGGGTAAGCCATGTAACGAACGGTGATACCCAGATCGTTGTAGCCTTGCATTTGGCTGTGCAGACGAACACAGTAGCCACACGTAATGTCAGTAAATACCGTCACAACGTACTTTTCGTTATCTGCTTTGTATTCGATAACCGTATCCGACATCGCTGCAACTTTTTCAGCATTCAGTGGAGCTTGACGCTCAGCCAAAACATCACTGAACTTACCGTTTGCATCCAAAGAGTAAAGTGTACCGGCTAGAAAATGATCGCCCTCTGGAGAAGAAAAGATAATACCGCTGTTGGTTTGAACTTCTAAAAGACCATCGATATCCGAAGGAACAATCTTATCGACCTTAATACCGATTTTTTCAAAACGCTTAGTTAACGCAGCTGTATCAATAGCTTGAGCTGGAGCAGCTTCTACGGCTGTTGATGTTGTTTCTACTTTCGCTTCTGATGCATTACATGCAGTAATCATGAGAGGAAGCGCTAGTAGAGGAAGACGGCGTAATACGCTCATTAGGTTCACCTTAAAAATAAATGGATTTAAGCACGTGGGTGATGCTGAGCGTGAATTTGCTTCAGCCTTTCAGTCGCCACATGAGTATAAATTTGGGTGGTCGATAAGTCACTATGTCCAAGCAACATCTGTACGACCCTGAGATCGGCGCCATAGTTCAGTAAATGAGTGGCAAAAGCATGTCTCAATACGTGTGGAGACAATAATTCCGTGTCGATACCAGCGATAACCGAATAATGCTTAATGCGATACCAGAACGTTTGACGAGTCATTTGCTTAGCGCGTTTACTCGGAAAAACCACATCCGAGCTGTTATCACCGAGCAGTTGTGGGCGACCTTGTTCAATAAAAGTTTCTATCCAATCGACGGCGTTTTCGCCCATTGGCACCAAGCGCTCTTTACCGCCCTTACCGATCACACGCACCACACCTTGCCTTAGGCTGATGTTTTCCATGGTCAGGCTAACGAGCTCAGTCACACGAAGTCCAGTTGCATAGAGTAACTCAAGCATCGCTTTATCGCGAAGCTCGATTGGATCGTTTGGATCTGGCGCTTCAAGCAGCGAATCCACTTGCTCTTCACTCAAATCTTTTGGCAAGCGCTTCGGCAGTTTTGGACTGATCAACAGCGCACTAGGATCGTCGGCTCTTACTTTCTCGCGGTGTAGATATTGAAACAAGCGACGAATAGCCGACAACATACGAGCACGGGAAGTCTGCTTAAAGTCAGCATCGGCTAACCAACCTTGATAATCCT
Organism: Vibrio sp. FF145; assembly: GCF_041439075.1. Taxonomy (NCBI): domain Bacteria; kingdom Pseudomonadati; phylum Pseudomonadota; class Gammaproteobacteria; order Vibrionales; family Vibrionaceae; genus Vibrio; species Vibrio sp. FF145. Next base: position 8,406 of record NZ_JBGONH010000064.1, on the reverse strand, counting down.
GTAGTCCTGAAAGACTAATAAAATCGAGGCGGTAATTGTTCTTTTCCATCCACGTTAGAAGCTTAGACAGGTCGGTACGGTACGAGACAAGCGTATTCTCAGATAATCCTCGCTCCATCCACATAGCATCTAAAAACTGTTCTACTAGACCGTGGTCTGCGCTCTGCCCTTGAGGCGACTGCATAGTGTTACTCACAATATTGGAAACTGTTTTGAGAGTATGCCAGAGCAAATATGAATGCCATAAAAATTACGACTTGAGCGGATAATCGCTGCAATCGAAGTCGATTTATGGTTAGAATTCGCCATCTGAAATTAAAATTGAACGTTTGCTATGAAAATTGGATTATTTTACGGCTCAACCACCTGCTACACAGAAATGGCAGCAGAGAAAATTCGCGGCATTATTGGTGAAGACCTAGTTGATATCCATAACGTGAAAGAAACCCCTCTTTCATTGATGGCAGACTACGATCTTTTACTGCTCGGTATCTCAACTTGGGACTTCGGTGAAATCCAAGAAGATTGGAATGAACTGTGGGAAGACATTGCAACCACGCCAATGAAAGGCAAGGTTGTAGCGCTGTTTGGTTTAGGTGACCAAGAAGGCTACGGCGAGTGGTTCTTAGATGCGATGGGTCTATTGCATGATGAGCTGAAAATCGCTGGCGCAGAGTTTGTCGGTTTCTGGCCAAACGATGACAGCTACGAGTTCGAAGCGTCTAAAGCTCTCACTGAAGACCAATCTCAATTCGTTGGTTTGGCGCTTGATGAAGATTCACAATACGAACTTAGCGACGACCGTATCGCTAGCTGGGTTGAACAAGTACTGGTTGAGTACAGCGAAAAGCTATAACCAAACAGAAGTACACCCAGCTAAGTAACTCAGTAGCGAAGTAGCGAAGTAGCGAAGTAGCGAAGTAGCGAAGTAGCGAAGTAGCGAAGTAGCAGAATATTAAAAGATCACAGAATACAAAAAGGCCTCATTACTGCGAAGTAATGAGGCCTTTTCTATTTCATGTCGAAGGACAATGTCATCTCAACGGAAGATTAAACAGTCTCTTCAGCCATCTCTTGCTCTGTTGATTTACCAACGAAGAACATACAGATGATTGCGGCAGTCGTTGGAAGCAACCAACCCATACCGATTTCGAACAACGGCAGCATGTTCATTGCAGATACATCCATACCTGCAACTTTAGCACCATCGATAAGAGCAAACAGTAGAGACACTAATACCACTGCGCGGTAAGCCGCTTTTGGATTAGGGAAACGGCTGCGCAAGAATGTTAGTGCGACCAATGCGATTGCTACTGGATAAAGTGCAAACAGTACTGGAACAGACAGAGAAATTAACTGAGAAAGGCCAACGTTCGCAACGGTTGCACAAGCTACACCGTTGATGATTACCCACGTCTTGTAAGACAGAGGTGTTAGCGAGCTGAAGTAATCAGAACATGCTGATACAAGGCCAATCGCCGTCGTTAGACAAGCCAATAGTACGATCACAGAAAGCACGAGTTGACCTGAAGGGCCAAACAAAGATTGGACGTATAGGCTTAAGATAGCGCCGCCATTATCTGCACCCGCTGCAACTGTTGCGCTTGTTGCGCCCAGGAAGAACAGAGAGATGTAAACAAATGCTAGACCCGCAGCGGCAATACAGCCCGCACTGATTAGGTACTTAGTTGTTGCTGCGCGGTCAGTCACGCCTTTACTGCGAATTGCGTCAACAATCAGCATGCCAAACATCAAAGCAGCAAAAGTATCCATGGTGTTGTAGCCTTCAAGGAAACCTTTGGTCAGTGGCTGAGTGATGTACTCACCGTGAGCCGCAAGGACATCACCTTGTGGGTTAATGAACACAGCAACTGCTAGTACAACCAAACCAACGAATAGTGCAGGCGTAAGTACCTTGCCAATAACGTCAATAAGCTTACCTTGTGACCATGAGAAGAACATCGCTACCACAAAAAATGCAATCGAAAAGAGAGTTAGATGAACTTGAGTCGCATCAATGAAGAACGGCTTCACCGCCATCTCATAAGCAACAAGACCGGTACGTGGTGCAGCAAATGCAGGACCGATGATGATGAAGATCAGTACAGCCATGATAGTTGCTGCTTGCTTAGGAAGATCTTTCGTTAGATGACCCCATGAACCACCCGCCACTGCGACCGCGACGATAGTGATTAACGGCAGACCAACGGCAGTCAGCAGAAAACCAGACATCGCTGGAAGAAAGTGATCACCAGCTAATTGGCCAGCTAGAGGTGGGAAGATGATGTTCCCCGCACCTAAGAAAAACGCAAAAAGCATAAAGCCCAATGCCATTATATCTGTTAGTTTTAGACTCTGTTTCACAGATAATCCTTAATTATATTTATGAGTTTATGTTGTGCTTACATGAATGTTACAGCGAGAAGCTGCCAATCAATCTTTAAAATAGTCGCGCATAATGACGAAACACTCGGCTAGCTGCAAGTCACCATAAAAAAACACCATATAAATTTGCATATATAAACAAAAAGCAGTGAATTAAACTAAATATACGCAGATTAACATAATTATCAACCAATCATTGTTAGCAACAATAGATAAGCAATTAGAATATTAATTTACACAAATAGTTAACATTAGAGCTAATCACTTAAAATATCTCGATAATCAGAATATTCATGAAAGACAAAACGATAAATACTAAAAGCTTCAATTTTAAGAGGTTCTCTATTTACGGAGGACAGAGCGGCATGCCTGTTAGCACCGATGGAGTACTACTCGGCTCATGGATTAACCTTGCCCCTGAATCATTAGTACTCGATATAGGCACTGGAACAGGGTTATTAGCCTTAATGGCAGCACAACGTTTTGAGGATGCTTCAATCTCTGCGATCGATATTGATCAGCACGCCATTGATGCTGCCACAGTCAATATTGAGCAGTCGCCTTGGCAAGATCGCATCTCCCTTCATCACGACAGCGTGTTAACCACAGATTTCTCGCAACGATTTGATGCCATAATTTGTAATCCGCCCTACTTCAACTCTGGTGAACAGGCACAGCAAAGCCAAAGAGCCACCGCTAGACACACCGACAGCTTGGATCACCTTCAACTTGCCCAGCGTTGTTTCGAGATAACGACTGATGCCGCCACCGCCAGTTTTATACTGCCGACGCCCGAAGGAGAAGGCTTCATCAAACTTGCCGAGCAATGTGGTTGGTACCTAGCAAAGCGCCTTGATGTGAAAACAACCGACAAAAAACCGCCAAGCAGAATCCTGTTTGAACTATCTAAAGATCCTGTTAGGGAGCAAGATTTGCAGCGTGAATCGCTTACGATCCATCACGGTGGCGGTTATAGCGAGGCATTTATTGCCCTTACTAAAGATTTTTATCTCAAGATGTAGCAAATACCATGTGATCCTAATCACTAATGCTTCTATAATGTCCGACTACTCTTTTTTATCGTCTGCTTTTTGAGGCAGAAACATTTATTGCTTGTGGAGAAACAACAGTGATCAGAACCTTTGCAGAACTCGATCTAAACCAAGAGCTGCTTAAAGCAATTGACGAAATGGGCTACGAACGCCCAACACAGATACAAGCTGAAGCAATCCCACAAGCGTTAGATGGAAGAGACGTTTTGGCTTCTGCGCCAACAGGTACTGGTAAAACAGCATCATTTGTATTGCCAGCACTGCAATACCTACTGGATTTCCCACGTAAGAAATCTGGCCCTGCACGTATGCTTATCCTGACGCCAACGCGTGAGCTAGCAATGCAGATCACCGAACAAGCACGTGAGCTTGCTAAATACACCAGCCTGAATATCTTTACGATCACGGGCGGTGTGATGTACCAAGAGCACGCAGATATCTTAAGCACGACTCAAGATATCGTAGTCGCAACACCTGGTCGTTTAATGGAATACATTGAAGGCGAGCGTTTTGACTGCCGTGCGATTGAATGGTTAGTTCTCGATGAAGCAGACCGTATGCTAGACATGGGCTTTGGTCCTGTTGTTGACCGTCTGTCTGCAGAGTGTCGCTGGCGTAAACAAACTTTACTTTTCTCAGCAACGCTAGAAGGTAAAGGTATTGAAGGTTTCACTGAAGACCTTCTGAAAAATCCAGCAGAGATCGATGCAAAATCGTCATTGCGTGAACGTAAGAAGATAACTCAATGGTATCACCGTGCCGATTCAGCTAAGCACAAGCTTGATATCCTAAAACATATCATCACAGAGCAAGCTGAACGCAGCATCATCTTCTTGAAGACTCGTGACCGCCTAGGTGACCTACGAGCTCAATTAGAAAGTGCACAGATCCCGTGTGTATGGATCCAAGGTGAAATGCCTCAAGATCGTCGTAACAACGCGATTGCTCGTTTCCGCGATGGCTCTATCAACGTACTGCTGGCAACTGACGTCGCAGCTCGTGGTATCGACCTTCCAGATGTAAGCCACGTTATTAACTACGACATGCCGCGTACAGCAGATGTTTACCTACACCGCATCGGTCGTACGGCTCGTGCAGGTAAGAAAGGTAACGCGGTTTCTATCATTGAAGCGCACGATCAACTAATGATTGAACGTGTGGCTCGTTACACTGAAGATGCGATCAAAGAACGCTTCATCGAAGGCATGCGTCCAACGCATAAGAAAGCCGCGGTAACGAAGAAAAAGAAACCGAAGAAAGAAGATAAGAAAGCGGTAGCGAAGCAAAAAATTGCTAAGAAAAAGAAAATCGCTAAGAAAAAGAAAGCCGTTAAGAACAAGTAATCGAACCGCCTTTCAATGATTCAATAAAAAGCCCCATGCAGTTATCTGCATGGGGCTTTTCTTTGTCTGGCTTATTATTGTCTGGCCTGTTATCAGGCTAAATAACTCGTCTCTAATTTTAATTACAGGCTAAAACCGAAGTAACTCGTTAACCAAGAGTGACTAATTAACCAAGAGCTATTAGTTTTGCTCTTCACGCTTGAAGACTAACTCTTTCGCGTTCGACTCTTCTTCAACGAAGTAGTAACCCGCGGTATCAAACTTGGTTAGCGCTTCCACTGAATCGATTTTGTTCTCAATGATGTAGCGAGCCATCATGCCACGCGCTTTCTTGGCGTAAAAACTGATCACCTTGTACTGGCCATTCTTGCAGTCTTTAAAAACTGGCGTGATGATTTGACCATCAAGGCTCTTCGGCTTCACCGCTTTAAAGTATTCGTTCGATGCTAGGTTAATCAACACATTGTCGCCTTGAGCATTCAGCGCTTCATTCAGCTTATCTGTGATGATGTTACCCCAGAACTGGTACAAGTTAGTACCACGAGCATTGGCCAAACGTGTACCCATCTCTAGGCGGTATGGCTGCATCAGATCTAACGGCTTAAGCAAGCCATATAACCCAGAAAGCATGCGCAGGTGATTCTGTGCGTAGTCAAAATCATCGTCCGACAGTGTTTCAGCATCTAAGCCAGTGTACACATCGCCCTTAAAGGCTAGGATTGCTTGACGTGCATTGTCTTGGGTAAAGGTTTCGCTCCATTGCTCAAAGCGCGCTACGTTCAGCCCAGCAATCTTATCGCTTACCTTCATCAGTGCTGATACATCAGCAGGTGTCAGCTTACGACACACTTCAATAAGCTCTGCAGAGTGCTCAACAAACTCTGGCTGGCTGAAGCGCTCAGTCGCTAATGGTGATTCGTAATCTAATGTCTTGGCTGGAGAAACGACAACTAACATAACTTTACCCTAATCGGTTATCTAACTGGATGCAGCTAGAGTATAGAAAAAACATCAACTTGTCTTTATGACTCTTCCTATTACTTTGATAGACAGATCTAGCTGTAAGTCGCTTACAAAGAAGAATCTCTTACAAAGAAAAATCGATAATAAAGAAAATATCGCAGGCAAAGAAAAAGGCTAAGGTCGAAACCTTAGCCTTTCTAATGATTTTAGGATGAGTGATGAATCACTCCAACAAGATTACTTCTTCTTGTTGTTAACCCAAATACCATCTTCCAATTGAGCCTTAAGCTCTGGGAAATCATCCGCATCGAACGTGGGTACTTTACCCGCGTCTAATTGACGGTTGTAGTCTTTCGCTAGCTTAATCACGATACCCGACAGCAAGATGATCGCTACCAAGTTCACAATCGCCATTAGGCCCATCGATACGTCAGCTAATGCCCATACCGTTGGCAGTGTCGCGAGAGAACCGAACATAACCATACCCAGTACAACGATACGGAACAGCACTAGGCCCTTCTTGTTGTTGTGCTCTAAGAAGATAAGGTTTGTTTCTGCGTACGAGTAGTTTGCAATGATTGAAGTGAAAGCGAAGAAGAAAATCGCTACCGCTACAAAGATACCACCCCATTCGCCGACTTGTGCTGTTAGTGCACGTTGCGTGAGTTCGATACCCGTTACTTCACCGTGTGGTACATATTCACCAGACATCAAGATGATTGCTACTGTTGCAGAACAGATAACAATTGTGTCCATGAACACACCTAGCATTTGCACATAACCTTGTGATGCTGGGTGTGGTGGGTAAGGCGTAGCAGAAGCTGCTGCGTTTGGCGCAGAACCCATACCCGCTTCGTTCGAGAACAAACCACGTTTGATGCCGTTAATCATCGCTTGTGCGATTGCGTAACCTAGGCCACCCGCTGCTGCTTCTTGCAGACCGAATGCACTCTTGAAGATAAGAGCCAGAACTTCAGGCACTTTCTCAATGTTCATTAGCATTACGTAGATAGCGATAGCTAAGTAAGCCAGTGCCATAATTGGAACAATGATTTCTGCAGTGCGAGCAATCTTACGGATACCACCGAAGATAACGAATGCAGAGATAATTACGATACCAACACCAACGTAGCTGCGCTCAAAGTCGAATGCCGTGTTCATTGCGCTTGCAATCGCGTTCGCTTGAACCGCGTTGAATACAAGACCGAATGCAATGATTAGGAAGATAGAGAATAGAACCCCCATCCAACGCATACCCAGGCCTTTCTCCATGTAGTATGCAGGGCCGCCGCGGTAGTTACCGTCGTTATCACGCGTTTTGTATAGCTGTGCCAGTGTGCTTTCTGCAAACGATGTTGCCATACCTAGCATGGCAATTAGCCACATCCAGAAGATAGCGCCAGGGCCACCAGCGGTTAGTGCTACAGCAACACCAGCCATGTTACCCGTACCGACACGTGCTGCTAGACTAGTACAAAGTGCTTGGAAAGAGGAGATACCTGCACTGTCTGCTTTACGGCTGTTTCTAAGAACAGAAAACATGTGGCCGAAATGGCGGAATTGAATGAAACCTAGTCGTACAGTGAAGTAGATACCCACACCAACGAGTAAGTAAACTAAGATAGATCCCCAAAGGAGATCGTTCATCAAATTGATTAAGTCTGTCACGTGAACCTCGTAATTGAGTTTAAGCACCGATCTTGCTTCCTAGCCTTCCTCTAGATCACCTATGCCAGTGTCAATAGTTGTGTCGGCATTAGATTTATATTTATTTGTTGCGATCTAGATTGTAAATGTCGCTTCATGCATCCATTTTACGTATCGGTGTATTTTTTGACGGGCGGATAATGCAGCGAGACGGCCTAAAAATCAATATGAAAATAAACACATACTAAAATGGCATTTCACTAATAATACACCTTTTGTTAACACAACTTTCAACAATAGCGCCTAATAAAAGTCACATTGTCAGGACATAATATCAACAAAAACTAAGGTACTATAAAAACAAAAACACCATCCCGTAAAAATGACGTCAGCCTAGGTTTTACAAGGTATAGTGAAGATCTGTGTTTTTTTCTAGGGTAATGAGATCCCTATACTACACGGCACAATGCGCACTTAAATGCACTGTAGTCAAAATGCTATTCCATTTGCACAATGAATTAACATTCAATCCCCCCTAATTTAATCGTTTACTTAAGTTTGTTTGCTTGTTTTTTGTACACAAAAACCCCCGAAATGTGTGAGCATGCATAATAAAACAGAACAAAAACTTCATATATTTGAAACAAATGAGAAACAAATCAAGGTTATTGTGAACTTAAATATGATATTTAATGGTTCGTAAGAACGAATCCCACGGAAGGAGATATGCTTATGGATAGCTTTCAATTCGATGAATTATCAGAACTAGAAATGCCTCGTACCACTCAAAAAACACGCTCTAAACCACTCAAACGTAAATGGCGTGAAATTGAGGCAATCAATGATCGTAGACAGCTTGAGAAAGAGCTTAGAGAGATGAACCTAGGTCTCGATTTTAGCCTTGACGATATAAAGCTTTAATCAGCACGATAAGAAATCAGATAGCAAAAAGCACCTGTATAGGCAACACCTATCATTTAAGGTGTTTAGATCGCACAGTGTAGCGAGTCTTACTA